>NZ_CP012040.1:3237500-3240000 GCF_001050135.1 Cyclobacterium amurskyense
ACAGGCTGATCTCCCCCAAGAGCTCATATCGACGGGGAGGTTTGGCACCTCGATGTCGGCTCGTCACATCCTGGGGCTGGAGAAGGTCCCAAGGGTTGGGCTGTTCGCCCATTAAAGTGGCACGCGAGCTGGGTTCAGAACGTCGTGAGACAGTTCGGTCCCTATCTGTTGCGGGCGTGAGAAGTCTGCGGGGGGCTGTCCTTAGTACGAGAGGACCGGGATGGACCGACCGCTGGTGTACCGGTTGTAGTGCCAACTGCACCGCCGGGTAGCTAAGTCGGGAAGAGATAAGCGCTGAAAGCATCTAAGTGCGAAACTCGCCCCAAGATGAGACTTCTAAACAGGGCCGTCAGAGACGATGACGTTGATAGGCTGTAGGTGTAAAGTCAGAAATGACATAGCCGAGCAGTACTAATAGCCCGAAAACTTGAACACCTTTGCTACGTTGCATTTTCCACAAGACAAGTCAATTTACTTGAGACATTTATATAATTAAAGAAATTAAGTGAAAGCTATCAGAGCTTCACGAAGATTTAGGCGGCCCGGCGCAGGGGACCCACCTCTTCCCATCCCGAACAGAGAAGTTAAGCCCTGCAGCGCCGATGGTACTGGGGTTACACCTGGGAGAGTAGGTCGCCGCCTTCATTGACCCTTAGAGAAATCTAAGGGTCTTTTTTTTTGCCTAATCTTTTTATGGGGAAAAGTTTTATTGCCTGGGTTTTTAATAGAGCGGTACTCCAATTGAACTCTAGGAGCTTATTACAATCAATATTGGGTAGTTTTACCTGCCAGAATTCCTATCATGCCCACTTTATAAGCTGCAAACCCTCTTGAGCTCCTAAATCCTGACTAGTTCAACCCAAAATATGCAATAGACATTCTATTAGGTGCTAAAATCTCCAAATAGTCTGACTTTCTCGCGATTGCAACACTTCCCGTAAACACGGGACAGGCTTCACCCCTGACTATTGTCAGGACGGAGAAATTTTATTACATAATCTGGGTTCAAATTAGGCCTTATACCGTAGGTTCGTTTAACAGACAAGACACATTAGTGATTTAGGAAGGTGGAGATGCAGGATATAGTTAATGCTTCTTACTAATTTAACTATATTGCTTATGCTCCTTTTGCTATTAAGTTTACTCTGGAATTAAATTGAAAAAATTATTAAATACAAGCATTTCTAATGTCGGCTGGTTTCCAAAAAAAATGAAGCCCTTCAAAGTTGTGTGTCTCACTACAAACAACAAATTCTAAATCTCTTCTACTTAACCGAACGTATTCTATCTTTTTTGCTACTAATTTATATTCTTCAAAGAATTTAAACTGGTTTTGGGTTAAGGGGTGATAAGAATCGTTAGAAAGCACACTTGAGATTCTGTTAGGGTCCCTATTAACTACTTCAAATGTAAAATAATCATGGGTTACTTTAGTTAAAAGCTTTGAAAATAGGATCCTAAAATTATAATTTATTTTGAATATACCCTTTTCAAAAGACCCCATGTCAACGTTTACCTTTACTAGTGGATGATTTTCGGATTCGGAAATTGAATATTTTAAATCATGATTTTTTAATAGTTTAAGGATCAAATCGTCAATAACATATTTTGACTTAACCTTAAGTAAAAATTCTTTAGTGTCCTCTGTTAATAATTTAATGTTTTCAACTATACTATTTATATCCGTTTTATTCATTTTTTCACAACTAAATCATATCTATATATCATATTTCAATCTTCATCCAATATTACTTTAAAATCCCTATTTGCTCTTCAGATAACAATTTTAATATTTCTTTTTTCAGATTCTTGTGAAGCATTATTGAAATTTGCACCATAACCGGATCTTTTTTCAGTCTCTGCGTAATTAAATTTAAGATTAAGACAAGACGCTAGGTAAGTACAATCAAATATTAATAACTAAATATTATTGAAGTTTTAAGCAATATACCTAATCGTTTTATTCCAATGTTGTTTTTTACCTTGGAATAAAGATAATCCTTAGAATTCTTCAATATTCAATCTTAATTCTAGCGCACCCTCTTTCTCATGGATTCACAAGTTGCTTAGGTTCTTTAGGTTTTCTTTTTGTATTTGGTCAACCCAAGGTTTAAATTCAAACTAAATGAATAACCAATTTAATTTAGTTTTGGATTCATAAAGCAAAGAGAGATATCAAAAACCTTTATTGGACCAGTTTTTATTCTTAATCGGAATGACATCTCGATTTTACCAGGATGAAATTCCAGCCCTAGCTACCTTTCCAAACTTCCATTACGCAGTGAAAAGGATTCTATAGTAATAAGTGGAGTACAATTTTTTGCAAGTGTTTTCGTAGATAGCTTCCAATGTATGTTGGATTTCTGCTGTTAAAATTCCCTTTTTAATTAGCCCGATACATAGACCATTTATCTGGTATTCCTGCTCATTGAGAAAGCCGAAGGCAGTGCTCGAAACAGTGCAAGACGTATCAGAATAGGTAGAGGCTAGTGCCTGGAAC
>NZ_CP012040.1:3245000-3360000 GCF_001050135.1 Cyclobacterium amurskyense
GCTTGACTGTAAGGCGTACATGCCGAGCAGGGTGGAAACACGGGTATAGTGATCCGGCGGTACCGAATGGAAGGGCCGTCGCTCAAAGGATAAAAGGTACTCTGGGGATAACAGGCTGATCTCCCCCAAGAGCTCATATCGACGGGGAGGTTTGGCACCTCGATGTCGGCTCGTCACATCCTGGGGCTGGAGAAGGTCCCAAGGGTTGGGCTGTTCGCCCATTAAAGTGGCACGCGAGCTGGGTTCAGAACGTCGTGAGACAGTTCGGTCCCTATCTGTTGCGGGCGTGAGAAGTCTGCGGGGGGCTGTCCTTAGTACGAGAGGACCGGGATGGACCGACCGCTGGTGTACCGGTTGTAGTGCCAACTGCACCGCCGGGTAGCTAAGTCGGGAAGAGATAAGCGCTGAAAGCATCTAAGTGCGAAACTCGCCCCAAGATGAGACTTCTAAACAGGGCCGTCAGAGACGATGACGTTGATAGGCTGTAGGTGTAAAGTCAGAAATGACATAGCCGAGCAGTACTAATAGCCCGAAAACTTGAACACCTTTGCTACGTTGCATTTTCCACAAGACAAGTCAATTTACTTGAGACATTTATATAATTAAAGAAATTAAGTGAAAGCTATCAGAGCTTCACGAAGATTTAGGCGGCCCGGCGCAGGGGACCCACCTCTTCCCATCCCGAACAGAGAAGTTAAGCCCTGCAGCGCCGATGGTACTGGGGTTACACCTGGGAGAGTAGGTCGCCGCCTTCATTGACCCTTAGAGAAATCTAAGGGTCTTTTTTTTGCCTAATCTTTTTATGGGGAAAAGTTTTATTGCCTGGTTTTTTAATAGAACGGCGCTCTACATAGTATGGAATTTCTCAGTACATACTAAAGAAGGGAGTTTCACCTACCCATCTCACTTATAATAAATGAAGCATTTATAAGGCAAAAAATATTACATTATTTTAGTTTTTCTCCCTAGCCCAAACTTATTAGAATTCTTGATCTAGGACGATATCTATACCAGTCCTTAGGAGTTAAATAATTAAGGGCATTTTTAAAATAGAATTGACATAATTTTTTTTATAAAAAAGTCTTTGATTTTGTGAATTATGCTTATAATTTTTATGAAATTCTGTTAAAACTTCGTTTCCAAATGATTATACATGATTAAACCCCAGCTTTATTAATCACCTCTATTGTTTTCCTTAAGCCTGTATTGGCGACTTCTTGTAGGTCCTGTTTCCAATATTCCGGATTGTATAATTCCAGCGATATGCATCCTTTATAACCTGTTGAATTTAAGGTTTTCAATATTTCAGGTAAAGGCAAGATTCCATCACCAGGGTAAACCCTATGTTTGTCCCCCAAAGCTGTTATTTCAGGACTAGCTGGCGCATCTGCAAATTGGAAAATTGCAATAAGATCTCCGTTTAAAAAATTGAGCCCTTCGAAACCACCTTCGCTGATGTGCATGTGAAACGTATCGGGTATAACCATTGCTTTAGGATGATTAGCATCTAAAGCCACGCCAACTGCTTGGCCCAAAGTTTTGAGCGGGAAAAATTTCACAAAAACCAAAGCCGGGTTGATACCATACTCATTTATTCCAATCTCTATTAATTCACGGTATCTTTTGGAAACATATTTTTGATCGTAATTTTCTCCTACAGTATTGGGGATTGTTTGGATGTGTTGGGATTGGATATCAGCAGCCATACGCATTCTGTTTCGGGTATCTTTTAGGGATTCCTTAAATGTTTCGAGCGTTGGAGGTAAGGCATTCCATAATCCGATAACACTTGGTACAAACAAGCCAAGGTCTTTAATTTCTTTTCCCAAGTCCTTTAAGTTGCCTCCTTCTTTTTCAAATTCAGCCAGTTCCCTATCCCAAGGTTCTATAGCATCATAGCCAGCCTGAGCAGCAATTTGAACTTTTTCCCTTAAAGAAGCAGGCCTAATTGTAGCGGTATCCAGACAAATTGGCCAAGGACTTTGGCCTTGTTGGTATCTTTTTTCGATTTGGGAATTGTCTAAGGGGATTTTGGCAGCCAAAGATGGTGATGTTCCTGTTACAACACCAGCCAATGCGCCAAGCCCAATAAATCTTCTACGCTTCATTTTTCTATTCATTACAAGATACTGATATCAATACCAAGGTTTCCAGATGGAAAATGTGATTACTGACTATTTTAATTGTAAATACAATTACAAGCTTTAAAAGCCAAAAGATGGGGGCTTTTGAAGCTTACTTATCTTTTGGCTTTTTTTAACCGGCTATTTAGCAGGTGTTATTTCAAATTTTCTGAATTCAACGGCACCATGATCACCTTGAATCATTATCGGCCCTGCTTCGCCTTCATTGCTATCAATGGCCCCACCAGTGATACCTGGTATGATTTGGTCTGTAATGATGGCTTTTCCATTGGCAATTATAGTAACTCTCCTGCCTATCAATGTGATTTCATAAGTTTGCCATTCTCCGGCTGATTTTGCTACCATTTCATTGGGGGTTAAGAATCCATATACGCCACCGAAATAAATAGAGGAAGGTGGTGTGCCTGGATTGTCTTCAATCTGAACTTCATATCGTCCTCGAAGGTATATCCCACTGTTGCTACCTTTTGGGTAACGGAATTCTGCGCTTAATTTAAAGTCTTCAAATTTCTGGTCTGAGATAAGATTGGATCCCGCAGAATTAGAGGTTAATATGCCATCAATGACTTCCCATTGGTTTTTAGCCCCATCTACATGCCAACCATCCAGGTTCTTTCCGTTAAATAATTCTATTGTTTTTCCCCATTTGGGTGCTTTCTCTCTTACCAATAGTGGCGCTTTTACACCAGTAAAAGAATGCTTTTCACCAGTACTTTGAGTAATTGTACCGGAAAGTTTACCGCCTTTTAACTGCCCATTAAAAATCATGTCCTGATCAGTATTATCCCATTGTGGGGGAATCGCAAACCTTACCTTTCCATTATCATAGTTTACTTTTGCTATAGGTCTGGCACTGCCATTGTGAGCTACATAATACCCAACCAATGTCTTCATTCCAGAAAGTTTTACTTCTAACCATGAAGGTGCCTGTTTGCCATCCATATCCACAGTTAGGTCCCAACGCCCCGTCAACTGCTTTTCATCCTGTGCGCAAGCAATGTTTCCTGTGCTTAGAAAACTGAAAATCAGTAAAGAATACAATAGTAATTTAGATTTTATCATGTTATTTAATTTGAAGTTTATTCCGCTTAAAATTACTTGATTTTTGTCTCCTTTTAAAACTGTTCACCAATTTATTCCTTAATTCCAGATTTCTACGTTTTCAAATATGGTTCTGTTTTTTTTGAATCAGGGATTATACTTACTTTAGTATTATATTAATTCTCTTAATTATGAAATACATATTTCCCTTTATTCTTTTGATCGTTTTGTTTTGTCAGTCAACAGTAATGGCGCAGAAAATTTCTGCTCAAAAAATTGGTGACAGGATAGATGTGATTATTGACGGTAAATTTTTTACCAGTTATCATTTTGCTGAAAATGAGAAATATCCTTTTTTCTTCCCTGTTAATGGACCTTCTGGCGCCTTGGTAACCAGTATGCGGAATGGGGTATACCCACATCATAGCTCTTTGTTTTTTGGTTGCGATAGAGTCAATGGTGGCAATTATTGGCAAGAAGGCCTAGATAGGGGACAAATTGTGTCTTTAAGGGCTGAAATTGAGCAGAATAATGACAGTGAATTGACAATTCTTAATGAGTGCATTTGGACCAGACCTGGAGCTAATGCCCCAATAAAGGATTTTCGAGTGATCACAATTTCTACTACAGCTGATGGTGCTTATCAAATTGATTTTGATGTAAAGATGGAAATGCTGGAGGATGTTACTATTGAAAAAACCAATCACTCTTTGTTCAGCGCAAGAATGGACCAAGACCTTAATGTGCTCAATGGAGGAACCATGATTAACGCAGAGGGAGACCGTGGAGAGAAAGAAACCTTTGGTAAACCTTCTTCCTGGATAGATTTTTATGGCAATCGAGGGGAAGGGCAAGAAGGCCTGGCTGTTATGCAACATCCTTCAAATGACTGGTACCCTTCTCCTTGGTTTACCAGGGATTATGGGTTTATCTCTCCTACGCCAATGTACTGGCCTGAAAATGAAAAAGAAGGTACAAAATTAAAAAAAGGAGATTCAGTAAAGCTCAAATACAGGGTGATCGTACATCAGGGAGATCATTTGGAAGCCGATATTGCAGGGAAATTTAATGTTTACAGCAAAGATTGATTCCGGTTATATGAAGTATAAAATTTCAATACCACATAAACATCCAAGCACAAACCCCAAAAACAATTCAATTGCTAAGTGTCTCCCAAGGTACCACCTAGACCAGGCAATTAAAGGAGTGACAGCCCAAATGACCATGGAGAATTCTCTATTGATTTCCCATAGTCCAAATCCTGTATAAACAGCGATGGCGACGTGTAAGGAAATTTTGGTTTTATAATTAATAAAGAAGGCAAGTAGAAGCAATTGAATCAATACTAGGCTTCCTATAATCACATTGAACGGCTGATTGCTAAACCATAAGGCGGTTAAAACGATTACCGCTAATAATAGGATAAAGCGGTACATTGAGGAACGTTGCGTCCTGATAGATACATCAAAGTTTGAATACAAGCCTTTACGGCTATGGTATAAGTTCCAGGCTATAAGAGGCAATATGCCTAATGAAAGAATTATGATTAGGGTCCAGAACCCCTTTAAGGGGGTATGGATACTGAAAAGAAAGTAGACCAAAAAAGTCAGTAACAAACTAATAGGATGGCCTATTCTGGAAATTAATCGCGCGATTTTTTGTGTCAAAGCTTAAAGTGGATCAATTAATATTTAGCAAACTTAATTCTAATTTAAGTGATTTGATTGATATGGCTTATAATTATGTGTTTTCGATAAAAAAATAAGTTTTCCCTGATTGCTCTATACTTTTTAGATTCTTTTATAAAATTTTAGTGTTAATAGTCTTCTGAATCAAGAAAATACAACCACTTAAGCAATGGTTTAACAAGCTATTGGAACAGGTATTGGATATTTCGTAGCGAAATCTTCCACCCTACCACGAAAAGCTTTAAATTAGCGGCTGCTTAAAACGAAAATGATTAACGCGGCCAGGGCCGATACGAATGGATGTAGCAGTAATTAAATACAATGCAGGAAATGTACAGTCTGTATTGTATGCCATGGAAAGGCTAGGAGTCAATGCGACCTTAACAGATGATTGGGAAACCATAAAAAAGGCAGACAAGGTGATTTTTCCAGGCCAGGGAGAAGCAAGTACGGCAATGAGGTATTTGAAGGAAAGAAAGATTGATCAGTTGATTAAAGAATTGACTCAACCATTTTTTGGAATTTGCCTGGGCTTACAATTGCTATGTGAGCATTCTGAGGAATACGATACCCAATGTTTGGGCGTTTTCCCGATAAAGGTAAAGAAATTCCCCCCTTTGAATAAGGTGCCTCATATGGGGTGGAACAACCTTGAGAATCTGAAATCCCCACTTTTGGAGGGACTGGATGAATCTTCCTACGTTTATTATGTGCATAGCTATTATGCCGAAATAGACCCAAAATACACCATTGCAAGTTCTCATTATATCAATGATTTCTCCGCCATTCTGCATAAAGATAACTATTATGCGATGCAGGGACATCCAGAGAAAAGCAGTGTGACAGGTGAAAAAATTCTTAACAATTTTCTGAAATTATAATGGAAATCATTCCAGCAATAGATATTATAGGAGGTAATTGTGTTCGCCTTACTCAAGGAGATTACAGCCAAAAAAAGGAATACTCATCAGACCCTACTGAGGTAGCAAAAAGATTTGAAGGTGCAGGAATTAAAAGACTACATCTGGTGGATCTGGATGGAGCCAAAGAAAAGAAAATCATCAATACCAAAGTTTTGGAAAGGATTTGTCAAGGTACAGACCTGCATGTAGATTTTGGAGGAGGCGTGCAATCCGATGCCGACATAGCAATGGCTTTCAAGCTAGGTGCAAAACAGGTGACAGGAGGAAGCATAGCAGTGAAAAACCCTGACTTGTTTACAGGCTGGCTAAAATCTTTCGGTGGAGAGAAATTAATATTAGGTGCAGATGCCAAAGACAGGAAAATTGCTATTTCGGGCTGGGAGGAGACGACCGAAATGGACCTGATAGATTTCATCAAAGATTACCATTCCAAAGGTGTGCAGTACGTTATTTGTACGGATGTGGCCAAAGACGGATTGTTGCAGGGGCCATCCTTGGAGCTCTATAAGGAAATAATGAAAGAAATCCCCGGAGTTAAGTTAATAGCGAGTGGTGGGGTAGCTTCGGTAAAGGATTTGGAAGAACTAGAAGCAGCAGGGGTTTATGGAACCATTGTGGGGAAAGCCTTTTATGAAGGAAGAATAAGCCTAGAGGAGTTAAGTAGCTTTACACGAAATTAATATGTTGACGAAAAGAATAATACCTTGCCTGGACATCAAAGATGGGAGAACGGTAAAAGGAGTGAATTTTGTGGAGTTGAGGGATGCCGGTGACCCGGTTGAGTTGGCTAAAATTTATGCTGACGAAGGAGCTGATGAATTGGTGTTTTTGGATATCACTGCCACAGTGGAAAAGAGAAAGACTTTGGTGGAATTGGTAACCAAAGTTGCCATGAAGGTGAATATTCCGTTTACTGTAGGTGGTGGAATATCCGACATTGACGATGTAAAAGCCTTGCTTAATGCTGGAGCAGATAAAATTAGTATAAATTCGGCTGCAGTAAGAAATCCTTCTGCTATCAATCAACTAGCCAGAGAATTTGGAAGTCAATGCATAGTGGTTGCTATCGATACCAAGAATATTGATGGAGTAGATTTTGTCCACACCCATGGCGGAAGAAGGCCTACTTTGCTAAAAACTCAGGAATGGGCAGCTGAAGTTGCCGAAAGAGGGGCGGGTGAAATCTTGCTTACCTCCATGGATCATGATGGAGTAAAAAATGGTTTTGCAAATGACATTACCTCAGAATTGTCCTCTCTACTTCCTATTCCTGTAATAGCTTCAGGAGGAGCAGGCACAATGCAGCATTTTCAGGAAGTGTTTACTGCGGGAAAAGCCGACGCTGCTTTAGCTGCCAGTATCTTTCATTTCAAAGAAATACCTATTCCTGTATTAAAGGATTATCTCGACAAGCAGGGAGTCAACATAAGAAAGATGTCATAAATCTTCAATAGTTTGAGGATTACAATAAATATTTGAGCAATAATTTAGCATGGAAAATATAAATATAGATTTCGAAAAAGTAGATGGGCTGGTACCTGCGGTTATACAGGATGAGTTTACTAAAGAGGTGTTGATGTTGGGCTATATGAACCAGGAGGCCATCGATGTGACGATTAAGAGTGGAAAGGTTACCTTTTTTAGTAGAACAAAGGGTCGTTTATGGACAAAAGGGGAAACTTCAGGTAATTTTTTAATGCTTAAGAATATTGAAGTTGACTGTGATCAGGATACGCTTTTGGTAACAGTAAACCCAATAGGCCCAGTTTGTCACACAGGCAATGATACTTGCTTCGCTCACAGTAATAAAGGGAAAACTCATTTTATTGATCAGTTGAGAAAGGTGATCAAAGAAAGGAAAGAAAACCCTTCAGATAAATCCTATACTACTTCACTGTTCAATGCGGGGATCAATAAAGTTGCCCAAAAGGTAGGAGAGGAAGCTGTGGAAATCGTAATCGAAGCCAAAGATGACAACAAAGAATTGTTCATGGGCGAGGCCGCGGATTTACTGTATCATTATTTGGTATTGCTGGAAGCAAAATCATATGAATTGGACGAAGTAATGGAAGTTTTGGTCAAACGCCATCAAAAGTAAATTTTACTGAGATTGTCCTATTTATTTGTCTATGGCACCTTAAGGAAAGGGTTCAATCATCCTATGGCGGAACTACTGTCGCGGTCCGGTGAGTATTTCACAAGCGGGAAGTGCAATGGTTTGCTGTTTGATATGGGGCCTTATCCTGTTCTCACCCTAAATACGGCCGAAGGTCAATATGTGATCGGGGATGTGTTTTTGCTTCATAATGAACATGAAGTATTGACCATTTTAGATGAGTACGAAGGTGTTGGTGAAAACCTAGAGACAGGCATTACGTATGAAAGGTTGAAAGTAAGCATCGAATCTGAAGAAGGAGTGAAATTATCTGCTTGGATATACCTTCATTTAGGTTCTTTGGATCATATGACGCCTATTGAGGGAGGTGACTATTTGCAATACATTACCGAAAGTAGGTGAGACCAGTAATTTTGGTTGGAGACCTTGATTTGAAGATTTCTTAATATTTATATACCTTTGATTTGTTGAAAAAATCATTTTCCATATTGATAGCTACATTTTTTCTTTTTTCCAGCATTGGCTTGGCGAAAAGTAGCCATATCTGTATGGGCTCTGAAATGTTAAAAGGTTTTGGTTTGTCTGCCAAGCATTTAGAATGCGATATGGATACCCAAAAGCACAACCCTCTTTCAGAAAATGAACAAAAAGAAAGCAAGGATCAGTGCTGTCAAAATCAATTTGAATTGATCCAATTGGAAGTGGATCAAAACCTTAAAGTTGTTAATGTCAGTGCTCCGCAAATGATTTTTATTGCGGCTTTCACACAGGCTTTTCTGCTTGATCAGGCATTGGTTTTGATGCCTGTTTCCATAAGCTCCTTTGACCCTCCCCCAATCAATCCCCAGGATTATACTGTTCTTTACCAAACTTTCTTGATTTAATCTTACCGGATAATTTGGTCAGCAATACTGACCTGTTTTCAGCTGCTTTTTAAAATCAGCGGCTCATTATCTGGTATTTCTCATTATAGGATTAAATCATGCTTAATTCAATCATCAAGTTTTTTCTTGAAAACAAACTTGTAACTGTTCTCCTTATTTTAGTAATAGTAATGTGGGGGATTGTTACTGCACCATTTGGGTGGCAAGTCGGCTCTTTACCTTCTGATCCTGTTCCGGTAGATGCGATTCCTGACATTGGTGAAAATCAACAAATTGTCTTTACGCAATGGCCAGGAAGATCACCTCAGGATATTGAAGACCAAATCTCTTATCCATTGACCACCTATTTATTGGGTATTCCCGGGGTGAAGTCAATTAGGAGTTCCTCAATATTTGGATTCTCCAGCATCTACATCATCTTTGACGAGGATATTGAATTCTATTGGTCGCGCTCCCGAATTTTGGAAAAGCTTAATTCTCTGCCAGCTGATCTGCTTCCAGATGAAGTCCAGCCAGGCTTAGGACCTGATGCAACTGCTCTTGGTCAGGTTTATTGGTATACCCTGGAAGGAAGAGATCAGGAAGGAAATCCAACCGGTGGTTGGGACCTGCACGAAATCAGAACGGCTCAGGATTTCTATGTGAAATATGGATTGAATGCAGTTGAAGGGGTTTCAGAAGTCGCTTCCATAGGTGGATTTGTTCAGGAGTATCAGGTAGATGTAAATCCTGACGCATTAAAAGCTTACAATATCCCATTGACAAAGGTGATGCAGGCAGTGAAACAATCCAACCGAGATGTAGGCGCTAAAACCATAGAGATAAATCAAGCGGAGTACCTGGTACGTGGTTTGGGCTATATCAAGTCTATAGAAGACCTTGAGCTTGCTGTTGTAGCGGTAGAGGACAATGTGCCCATCCGTATCAAAGATATCGCAGTGGTTCAATTAGGTCCTGCAACCAGGCGAGGGCTTCTGGATAAGGGTGGCGCCGAAGTAGTAGGAGGAGTAGTGGTAGCCAGATATGGCTCAAATCCACTTCAGGTTATCAATCAGGTAAAGGAGAAAATTAAAGAAATCGCTCCAGGATTACCCAAGAAAACATTGGCAGATGGTAGGCTCAGTCAATTGACGATTGTTCCATTTTACGATAGGTCTACCCTGATTCAGGAAACCTTAGGAACTCTGGAAGAGGCCTTGTCCTTGGAGATACTTATCACTATTCTAGTCGTAATAGTGATGGTCTACAACCTTAGGGCATCCATTTTAATTTCAAGTTTACTTCCATTGGCCATTTTGATGGTGTTTATAGCCATGCGCTATTTTGGTGTAGATGCGAATATTGTAGCACTTTCCGGTATAGCCATTGCAATAGGTACGATGGTGGATTTGGGGATTATTCTTTCCGAAAACATTATCAAGCATATTGATGAAGCGCCTCCGGAGCAAAAACTAATCACCACAATTTACAATGGCTCCGCTGAAGTTTCCAGTGCCATTCTAACTGCCGTTTCCACAACGATTGTAAGTTTTGTCCCTGTATTTACCATGCAGGCGGCTGAGGGCAAGCTGTTTGGGCCATTGGCCTATACAAAAACTTTTGCATTGCTGGCAGCATTAATTGTTTCACTGTTGATCCTTCCCAGTATCGCACATACCTTTTTCGGATTTAGGATCAATAATCTCAAATATAGAAGAGCTGGAAATATCCTGCTTATTCTAGTAGCTATGCTGGCACTTTCTCAAGGCTATGTTTGGGCGGGAAGCCTTTTGATTTTATTGGCAGGAATTGCACTATTGAGGGATTTTTTGACATCAAGGAACTACAATATTTCTGAAAGTTTTAGGCCCTTTTATAATAACCTGGAAATCATCATTGTGATCGCAGGAGTTGTGTGGTTATTGGCTGGTTACTGGCTTCCATTAGGAGCGGCTAAATCGACCTTCCTTAACTTTCTTTTTGTGGCAATTCTAGTCAGTTTGATCCTTGGGGCATTTATTCTCTTGGAGTACAATTATAAGAAAGTACTAAATTGGTGTCTTGATCATAAAGCTGCATTTTTAACTGTCCCGGCTATCATTATTCTGTTTGGGATTATGGTTTGGCTTGGCTTTAACACAACATTTGGGCTTGTTCCCAAGGCAGCTAAAGCAGTAGGGTGGGACCTTCAGAAAACGAAGGTTTGGTCAGGAATGGCGCATACTTTTCCCGGAATGCAAAAGGAATTTATGCCTTCTTTGAATGAGGGTAGCTTTTTATTAATGCCCACATCCATGCCGCATTCAGGCATAGCCTTTAATCGAAAAGTTCTTGGACAGCTGGATATGCGGATTTCTAATATTCCCGAGGTTGAACTTAGTGTTGGGAAGCTTGGACGGGTTGAATCCGCCTTGGATCCTGCTCCAATCTCCATGTATGAGAATGTAATCAATTACAAGTCAGAGTACCTGTTGAATGAGAAAGGGCACAAGCAGCGGTTTAAAGTAGATAGAGACAATCGTTTTATTCTAACTTCTGGTGATACCGTATCCAATGAGGAGGCACTTACAAAGGAAATAGGTGTTTCTTTACTCATTGCTGATGAAAAGGGTAGGTTCTTTAGGAATTGGCGGGAACAAATTCATTCTCCAGATGATATCTGGAATGAAATAGTGGCAGTAACCAAAATACCTGGCGTCACTTCGGCTCCAAAACTACAACCAATAGAAACACGGTTGGTCATGTTGCAGACAGGTATGCGGGCACGGATGGGAATGAAAGTATATGGGCCAGACCTACAAACAATTGAGGATTTTGGATTAAAAGTAGAAAATATTCTCAAGCAGGTGCCATCGGTGAAAACCGAAGCTGTATTTGCTGACAGGATTGTAGGAAAGCCCTACCTGCATCTCAATATTAATAGAGCGCAAATTGCTCGGTATGGTTTGAGTATTGAAGATGTTCAGGGTACAATTGAAACGGCCATTGGTGGCATGAAAGTGACAACCACTGTGGAAGGACGTGAGCGATTTCCTGTTCGGGTTCGCTATCCGAGAGAGCTTCGTGATGACCCTGAAGCTTTGGGCAAAATATTGATCCCTACACTGACAGGGTCCCAGATCCCTTTGAGCCAGGTTGTAGATTTTGAATACCTAAAAGGGCCTCAGGTAATTAAAAGCGAAGAAACATTTTTGGTTGGTTATGTACTGTTCGATAAAAGGGAGGGTTTTTCGGAAGTTACGGTAGTAGAGGATGCCAGAAATTTGATTCAAAGTAAAATCGAATCCGGTGAATTGGAAGTGCCGGCTGGGGTGAGCTTTAAGTTTTCCGGAAGTTATGAAAATCAAGTTCGTGCTGAAAAGCGCCTGAGTGTAATCGTGCCATTGGTACTTTTGATTATTTTTCTGATTCTTTATTTCCAGTTTCGTTCAGTTACCACCTCGTTGATGGTTTTTACTGGAATAGCCATGGCTTTCAGCGGTGGTTTTATCACCCTATGGTTGTATGGACAAAGCTGGTTTGGGGACTTTGGCCTTTTGGGAATGAATTTTAAAGACCTTTTTCAAATTCACACAATTAATCTGAGCGTGGCTGTATGGGTCGGGTTTATCGCCTTGTTTGGCATCGCAACGGATGATGGGGTGCTTATGGCGACTTATTTAGACCAGAGTTTTGCAAAGAACAAAACAGATAGCCTCAAAGGAGTTAGGAATGCAGTTTTAGAAGCAGGGCAGCGTCGAATTAAACCGGCCATCATGACTTCAGCCACCACCATTATTGCTTTGCTTCCAATTCTTACTTCCTCAGGAAGGGGATCAGACATTATGATACCAATGGCCATTCCAGCTTTCGGAGGGATGATTGTAACAGCGATCACTTATTTTATCGTACCCGTTTTGTATTCGATTCGAGAAGAAAGAAGATTTAAAAACAATTCAATATGAAATTCACCGTCCTATCTATCACGCTTATCTTGATATTGAGTTTTTCCGGGCAAGGCCAGACTTTGGAGGATTATTTTGTGATGGCTGCTGAAAATAACCCTGGATTGAAAGGGAAATACAAAGCGTTTGAAGCGGCTTTGCAAAAAATCCCACAGGCGAAATCACTTGCAGATCCCAATTTGTCTTTTGGTTATTTCATTTCGCCAGTACAAACCAAGCTTGGTCCTCAGCGCATGCGTTTTTCATTGACGCAGATGTTTCCATGGTTCGGAACTTTGCGCATCCAAGGGGATGTGGCGACAATCCTTGCAGAGGTGAAATACAAGGAATTTCTGGATGCTAGGAATAGCCTTTATAATCAGGTTTCAGCAGTCTATTACCCGCTTTTGGAGACGAATGAGTTGATTGAAATTGAAAATGAAAACCTTCAGATTCTGAAAACTTATAAATCAATTGCTACTTCTACCTTCGAAAACGGCAAAGGATCACTAACGGATGCACTTAGGGTAGACATCATGAATACTAGTGCCGAAACAAATTTGGAGGTGCTAAACCAGAAAATTAAGTCTGCTAATGCAAGACTTAACTCCTTGCTAGGAAGAGACTATGATTCACCAATTGAAATTACGGAAAGGTTGACCGTTCCAGATTCTCCCTATCAGGCTTCTATTGATTCCATTCAGCACAATCCATTATTGGAAAGTCTGGATTTGAAAATTCAAGCCGGTGAGTTAAAACATAAATTGGCAATCAAACAGGGCTTGCCAAACCTTGGAGCAGGAGTAGATTATGTGATGGTGGACAAGCTTAATGACATGGCCTTGGTCGATAATGGTAAAAATGTCCTCATGCCGACGGTTACCATGAGCATTCCGATTTTTAGAAAAAAATACGATGCGGCCAAAAAAGAAGCATTGTTATTAACCGAAGCCTACCAAGCAAAAAAGCAGGATGTATCCAATAACCTTTATGGCTCTTTTTATCGGTTTAAGGTAGAAATGGATATTCAGCTTGACCTAATTTCTTCCTTTGACAAGCAAATCCAAACCAGCAAGCAAACACTTGAACTGCTATACAGTTCCTATGCGAATTCGGGAGAAGACTTTGAGGAAGTTTTACGCCTTCAGCAGCAATTGCTGGAGTACCGAAAAATGAAAATCAAAGCCTCTGTAGCCTACTACGCTGCTGATGCGCAACTTAATTATTTAACCGCTAAATCTTACTGATATGAAAAGTAACAATTATCTAAAGTTCTCCGCAATGATGGCTGTTTCATTTGTCATCATGTATGCCGTGATGTTTTTAAATGCAGATCTCTTTGACCATGTCATGCTAAGTACCGCCAGAACCTACATGACAATATTGATGGTAGCACCCATGGCAGTGTCCATGTTACTCTTTATGTGGGGAATGTATGAAAACAAGAAGGTCAATTTTATGATTCTCGGTACGGCTGTCATTTTATTTATAGCTACCCTTACCATGCTCAGAAACCAAACTTTGATCGCTGATGTACAGTGGATGAAAGCGATGATCCCTCATCATTCTTCGGCCATCATGGTAAGCCAAAAAGCACATCTAAAAGATCCGGAAGCACAGCAGCTAGCTAAAGATATCATTGAAGCACAGAAGAAAGAAATTGCTCAAATGAAGGCAATGATCAAGCGACTTGAGGAGTCAGAGTAAAGAACTATAGGGGATTTAATTATAAAGGAAAAGTCTAATCCATGTAGGAACAAAAACATGCCTAAAGAAATATGAAAAATTCAATTAACAATAAGTACTTACTGATCGTCATTACACTATTTGTGGGCGTGCTGTTAGGTTGGTTGATTAAGCCATCCGCAAATCTTCCTGAACAACCACCAGTACATGAGCATGTGGAATCCACTGTTGGGGCTTCTTCGGTTTACACCTGTTCCATGCATCCCCAGATTCGCCAAGGTGAACCTGGTGACTGTCCTATTTGTGGAATGGATCTCATTCAATTGGAGAATGATTCTCAAGAAACTGATCCTTTGTCTATTACCATGTCCCCTACAGCCATCCAACTTGCAGACGTGAAAACGATGGTAGTGGGTAAGGGGAAAGCGGAAAAAACGCTTAGGCTAGACGGGAAAATCCAAGTTGATGAGCGCTTATTGTTTACACAAGCAAGCCATATTCCAGGTAGAATTGAAAAATTGATGGTGAATTTTACTGGTGAGTACATAGCTAAAGGACAGACCATTGCTTTGGTGTATTCTCCAGAGTTGGTGACCAGCCAGGAAGAACTTCTTCAGGCAAATAAAATAAAAGAAGAACAACCAGCGCTTTTTAATGCGGCTGTGGCCAAGCTTAAGAACTGGAAAGTGTCAGAAGCACAAGTTCAGCAGATATTGACTACTGGGGAAGTAATTAAGAATTTCCCTATCAAAGCAAATGTTTCTGGTTATGTTTCTCAAAAATTTGCCAATCTGGGAGACCATCTCGCTATGGGGCAAGCCCTGTATGAGGTTTCAAATTTGTCTAAGGTTTGGGTATTATTTGATGTTTATGAATCTGAGATTCCTTGGATTAAAACTGGAGATGAGGTAAACTATCGGGTACAATCTATTCCCGGAGAAATCTTTACATCGAAAATTGATTACCTGGACCCCATAATCGATCCGGACACCAGAGTAGCTTCTGCAAGGATAAGCATTGCTAATCCTGATCTAAAATATAAGCCTGAAATGTTTGTTTCTGGAGTAATTACAAGCTCCATTACTGGGGCCGAAGAGGCTATAGTTGTTCCAAAGACTGCAGTCATGTGGACAGGTACCCGGTCTGTTGTGTATGTGAAAAAGATAAGTTCCAAAGGACTGAGCTTTCAACTTCGTGAAGTAACACTTGGGGCTGCCTTGGGAACTGAATACCTTATAGAAGCAGGTCTTCACCCGGGGGAGGAAATTGTAGTTAATGGCGCTTTCAGTATTGATGCTGCTGCCCAATTGGCAGGAAAGCCAAGTATGATGAACCCTGAAGGAGGGGTAGCAATGTCTGGGCACAATCACGGTGGCATGGAAATGACGAAGGCAAGTCAAATAGAAGGTTCAATAGGGAATTCCCTTACCCAGGCAGCTAAAGATGGTTTGATACCTATTTTTGATCATTATTTTAAATTAAAAAATGCCCTGACTATCGATGATTTAAAGCGGTCAATATCACAAGCAGAGGAAATGCTTAATTATATTTCAAATATTGACATGGAATCCTTTGAAGGGAATGCCCATATGGAATGGATGAAGTACCAGAAAAGCTTATCGGTTTCCCTTGAAAAGATAGGTTCCGATAAGTCTTTGGAAGAAGTCCGCAAAACATTTCTTTCAATTTCCGATGAAATGATAGGCATGGCGGAAAAATTTCATCCTTTTCCTAAACCTCTTTTTGTACAACATTGTCCCATGGCTGATACCAATCGGGGAGCGGATTGGTTGAGCATGGAAGAAAAAGTGGTGAATCCTTATTTTGGAAAATCAATGCTGACCTGTGGGGAAGTCACAAGAACAATTAAATAACCGCGAAGAATAGAAAGATAGAAGCGAAGCTTATTGTTAATTTGTTTTGGTAATTGTTTGATAATTCTTAAATTAAATCATAAGTAAAATGTAGATCGATTATTTATTCTGTACTTCTATAAAATACCCAAATCATGAAGGTTCTGAAAATAATACTTGCCATCGTTTTAATATTGATTTCCATCCCTTTTATAGTAGGGATGTTTATTGATGAGGATTATACCGTAGTTAAGGAGGTAACCATTGAAAAACCTATAGAAGAGGTTTTTGATTATGTGAAACTACTCAAAAACCAAGAATACTTTTCAAGTTGGGCCTTAAAGGATCCAACCATGAAAAAAAGTTTTAATGGTGTAGATGGTGAAGTGGGATTTGTCTCAGCCTGGGACAGTAAAGATCCGAATGTAGGGGTGGGAGAACAAGAAATACTGGCAATTGAACAAGGTAAAAGAATCGATTATGCCTTAAGGTTTAAGGAACCTTTTGAAGCATCTGATAAGGCTTATATTGAATTTGATGAAGTAAATGGGGATAAAACCAAAGTTACCTGGGGATTTGAAGGGCATATGGATTATCCAATGAATTCTATGTTGTTGATGATGGATATGGAGGAAATGGTCGGTAAAGATTTTTCCGAAGGCTTGCAAAAGTTAAAGTCAATTCTGGAAAACAATTAATTTTGACTGACATGGCTTGTCTCAGGAATTGACACTTATTAATCCGAGAGGTGAATTTAGTTTAGGGCTATAAGTTAAAAATAGTATTAATAATGCTTGACACTTACGTATAGTAAGCGAGTATCAACCGTTGAAAAAGTTAAACCCGAAATATGAAATAGACAATCTATTACGTGCTGAAATCGCTTCAAAATCAGCCACTTCGTTGCTGTTTTCAATTTCACCATAGCGGTGCTATGCTAAAATCTCCAAACAGCCTGATTTTCTTGCGATTGCAACACTTCCCGTAAACACGGGACAGGCTTCACCCCTGACATTGTCAGGGCGGAGAAATCCTATTACATAATCCGGGTTAAAATCAAATGGGAATACTTTATAATAATCAAAGTATTCCCATTTGAATGATTAATTGTTTTTATTTTTTAGTCCTTCCTCAGACAAATATACCACAGAATTAAATTGGTTTAATTCAAGGCAAAAATCTATGTCTTTATCTAAGTCGTGATTTTGTAGGCGTTTTGCATGAGAAGCCTTTTGAAGAAAACCTTGCAAATCTCCACCAACTTGTTGATAGAGTGCTTCCATTCCTAATGTAGCATCGCAATCATGGTCCCAGCCTAATAGAAGGGACAGTGCTCCAGCATACAAAGAATCTTCCAAATTAAATTTACCTTTCCATCCTGCGCATAAAACCAGCACATCATTGGTAGAAGTTTGTAAATAATCTACAGTAGCTTGAAGGTTCAGAAATGATCCTATAAGTACTTCTGAGGCTTGTTCTCGAGCTAAAGAAATAGCTCTTGTGCCGTTTGTAGTAGTCATGGCCACATTTTGACCAGCAAAGGCTTGGTCTAAATAAGCCAATGGACTATTTCCTAAATCAAAGCCATCTGCCTGCTTGCCATTGCGCTCTCCTGCAATGAGCCAACCACTTTTTTTATAAGATTTACATTGATCTAGATCCTTTACGGGGACGATGGAATTCACGCCATTAGAAAGCGCTGTTACCATGGTAGAACTAGCTCTGAAAATATCAACAACGATGACGGTTTTGTTTGCTAACTCGTGGAGGTCCAACAAGTCAGGACTGATACAGGTTTCTATGGTTTTCATTTTTTAAGCAGGGGTAGTTTCTCTATTTTGGCAGAAATTCTTTTTTTCCTTACCTCAATCCCGATCTCGGTTCCAGGTTTGGCGTATTCAATGTCTACATAACCTAAACCAATACCAATACCCATGCTTGGTGATTGACTTCCAGAAGTGACTTTTCCTATAACTTCACCTTCTGCATTTACAATGGAATAATCTGCTCTTGGAATTCCTCTTTCTAAAAGTTTAAAACCTACTAGTTTTCTTTTGATACCTGCTTCTTTCTGCTTTTTCAGCGCCTCATGATTAATGAAGTCTTTGGTGAATTTGGTAATCCAGCCTAATCCCGCCTCTAATGGGGAGGTGGTATCTGAAAGTTCATGGCCATAAAGGCAATATCCCATTTCTAAGCGTAGGGTGTCCCTGGCTCCCAATCCTATTGGTTTTATATCCAGTTGGCTACCTGAATCGAAAATGGCATTCCATATTTTCTTTGCATCGGCATTTTTCACATACAATTCAAAGCCTGGTTCACCTGTATAGCCAGTAGCAGAAATGATTACATCGTCTACACCTGCAAAAGAGCCTACTTCAAAATGATAAAATGGAATATCTTTTAATGAAGTTGAAGTTAGTGATTGTATGGCTTTTATTGTATTCGGCCCTTGAATGGCAAATAAGGAAATTTCATCTGATATGTTTTCCAGTTTTGCATTTACAGTGTTATGTTGCTGTATCCATGCCCAGTCTTTATCGATATTGGATGCGTTCACTACAAGCATGTAGCGCTCTTCTTCTATTTTATAAACCAAAAAATCATCAACAACTCCGCCCTCAAGATTGGGAAAGCAAGTGTATTGTGCTTGTCCTATTTTAAGCTTTGCGGCATCATTTGAGGAGACTTTTTGTATTAAGTCAAGAGCATTGGGTCCCTGTACTATAAATTCACCCATATGGGAAACATCAAAAACACCCACGTTTTCTCGAACTGTTTTGTGTTCCTCCATATCGGAGCTGTACCTTACAGGCATGTCATACCCTGCAAATGGGATCATTTTTGCACCTAATGAATGATGTATTTCATCTAGAGTTACCTTTTTTATTTTCTCCATTAATCTTTGACTTTATATTAAAAGCCTAAAGGTAAGAAATGTGATTAATTATAAAGAAAAGGTTTGGGAAAAAGACCGTTCGCAACTAATACATTTGTTAACTATTCAATATATAATTCCTATTCCAGATAGCCTGGGTTTTGAATCAGTTTCGAATTGGCCAACAACTCCCTTTGAGGAATAGGAAAGATTAATTTTGGATCATCGAATGAATACTTGAAATTGGAATCGTTATTGTCCACCACAATGCCTCTGGTGCGTTTGATGTCATGTAGATTATGGCCTTCATGTGCCAATTCCAACTTCCTCTCTTTTAATATATCTTCAAGGGTCACACTTGTCTTTTCAGGTAATAAAACCCTCCTTCTTATTCTGTTAATGTCTTCCAATACGGTAGCTCCTATACTGGTGCCTTCTCTGAAGTTGGCTTCAGCTCGAGTAAGGAACAGCTCTGCCAATCTAATGATTTTGACATTGGCATTTTGATCCCTCCATTTATTTGTTCGAATGGCCCCGGCCCTTTCTTCATATTGACTTAACCTGTCATCTCCATCTTCATACAATGCTAAATGATTTCCGGAAATACCAACATCACCATCTCTTCCACCAAATTCTGGAGTGGAGTAGAAAAGATGCATGGCATTTACTGGATCTTGGGCACTCACCTGAATAGTAAATATATCTTCTTGACTATCTGATTCATTATTGAAAGCATTCATGTATTGGTCCATGAGTTTTTTGCCATAGGCTAGCGCCAAATTTATGCTTCTATTGGCGGCATCTCGAGCAGAGGTATAATCTTCAATTTGTAAGTATACTCTGGAAAGCATAGCAGAAGCAATGTATTGAGACGCGAAGATATTGTTTGACTCAGGTAGTAATTGTTCCGCTTCCGTTAGGTCCTTAATGATTTGTTGGTAAACGTTTTCAACAGAATGTCTTTCGACAACCCCGTTATTTTGACCACCTCTGGAAGGTGAAAGGATCAAAGGAACGGCCAGGTTCGTAGAAGGATTTTCGGAAACATAGGGCAATCCATATAATTTAACCAATTCAAAATACACGACTCCTCTTATAAATAATGCCTCTCCTTTAACTCTATCCTGATCCTCGGTTTTTACCTTATCTATAGCCTCAATAATATTGTTGGCTAAATTAATAGTGCTATATGCGGTAGTCCATGTGTCTGTAACAAATGAATTGTTTGTTAAAATGCTTTTGTTGAGCATTTCTCTTGGCTGTACGAATGTGCCTTCCCATCTTAGCTCATTGTTTGCAGCGAGCATTTCGCTGTAGAGCAGAACTCTTCCTCCCCAGAGGTCTGATTTCCTAATATTAGCGTAGGCACCTATGAGCACTCTTTTGATATTCGCATCACTGTCAAGCGCAGTAAGCTCATCGATTTCTTGTGATGGTTTTAAATCCAATTGATCATCACAAGAAACAATAAAGAAGATAAAAAATAACAGGATCGGTGTGTGTAATACTTTTGATGACATATATAAAATATTTAAAACCCTAAATCCAAGCCTATAGAAAATGTTCTAGCCTGTGGGGCTGAATAAAGATCAACTCCCTGGAATAAATTAGCATTGGCAAAATTATTGGATAATGCCTCAGTTCCTACTTCGGGGTCCCAACCATTGTACTTAGTGAATGTCAATAAGTTTTGGGCGATAATATAAATTTTAGCATTCTGGATTTTCAACTTATCGTTCCACTTTTCAGGAAAGTTGTAGGCCAGAGATAATGTTTTTAGTCGTAGGTAGCTACCATCAGAAATGTACCTGCTTGAAGCACTGCAACCATTACAAATACCTAACCTGGCTTGAGGAATGTCGGTTTGATCCCCTGGCTTTTGCCACCTTTCCATTTGTTCTGCTGTGTTATTGTCAAACCAATTCCCATTGTTGGCGTAATAACCACCTGCTGCTTCGTAAATTTTATTTCCATAAACGCCTTGAAAGAGGAATTCCAAATCAAGGTTTTTATAAGAGAGGTCATTCGTAATGCCCGCTATAAAATCAGGGTTGGGGCTTCCCAAAAACAGTCGAGCGGCAGTGTTATAATCGTTGGTCATTTCTGTTTGCGCTTCATCTTTATAATAAAGTGCGTCCCCATTTTCAGGATCTACTCCCGCGTATTTTGGGCCAAAGAATACAGCCATGGGCTGTCCGACATAGATGCCATTCAGGTAGCTTGAATAAGGTGGAGGTATTTCAGTTTGGTCTTTGGAAAGTGCCCGTACCCTATTAATGTTTCTGGAAAAATTGAAAGAAGATTTCCAAATAAAGTGGCTATTGCTGTAATTGATAGTGTTTAAAAGTACCTCTATCCCATAATTCTGCATCTTACCCAAGTTTTGTCTTTGAGTTACAAAACCTGTTGTGGCAGGCACAGGCACCAACAATAAAAGATCGCGGGTCATTTTATTGTAGAAATCTATTTCTCCTGAAAAACGGTCTTCAAATAGCCCAAATTCTAAGCCTATATCGAATTGTCTTGTGGTTTCCCAAGTTAGATTTGGGTTGGCTATCTGAGTAGGAGACAAACCTGCATTGAGTCCGTAAGGTAATGGCTCATACAATCCCATGTGGTCAAAATCACCAATTAGGGCATTCCCTGTAAGGCCATAAGAAGTACGGAGTTTAAAATAACTTAGGTAAGCATTGTCTTTCAGGAAGTTCTCTTCACTGATGAGCCATCCTAAAGATCCTGCTGGGAAAAAACCATATTTATTGCTTTCTCCAAACCTGGAAGAACCATCGTATCTGGCACTAACTGCAAGTAAGTATTTATCATCCAATTTGTAATTTAATCTTGTAAAGTAGGATAGAAAGGAAGAGTTGCTGAGGGAGGATGTGCCATCTGTGATTTCTGCCGCAGACTTTAATGTGGTGAGTCCGTCCAGTGGAAACTCTTTACCCTCTACACTTGTAAACCTGTTTTCTGTTTTTTGGAAAGACATTCCCAGCGTAGCCTCCAGTTTATGAGGTCCCTGAAGATTAGGTTTGTAGGTGAAGAAATTATTTGTGTTATAGGTGGCAATTTTTAACCAACGTGATGATCCATAACCATTTGAACTTTGACCAGTGGCGGTTTTTGATCCGAAATAAGAATCATCGTTTTGTGTAAGGTTGTCCAGCCCAAACTCTGACCTAAAAGTAAGGTTTTCAATAAGTTTCAACTCCCCGAAAATGCCATTGATGTTTCTTAAGCCTGTTGTAGTCCAATTGGAATTTTCTGAGTCTATTAAATTATTGTAATAGGTGGTAGTGGGGCGGTCATATAATTCCCCGTCCAGATTTCTTAACGGAGAAATGGGAGCCAAAGCAACCAATTGCATAGGATTGTTAAATTGATTGTCACTAGGCAATGTATTGGTTGTGGTCCTTGATAAACTAAAATTGGCGCCAATCTTGAATCTATTTGAAACCTGATGGTCAAAATTTAGTCTACCGGAAATTCGTTCAAAATTATTTCTGATCAGTATGCCATCTTGTTTGTCATAAGCAGTAGATAAATAAAAGCTAGTTTTATTGTCTCCCCCTGAAGCAGAGAAATTCACCTTAGTGACACCGGCATCTCCTCTGAAAGCTTGATCTTGCCAATTGGTATTGATGCCTCCATCTCTCCAGTTGGTATGACCTGCGTATTGATCCAATCTGTTTTCTACAAATTGAAGGTCTGAATCAGGATAATCCAAAGTATTGTTTATTGGGTCTTTGTTAGCGGCCAAATCATTGTTATAACCAGCTTCGCGCATTAATTCAACAAATTGGCTGGCGTTTAGAAAGTCCTTCTTTCGAGTAGGGCTACTATAGCCTCTCTGCAGGCCTATTTTAAATTTTGTTTTGCCTATTTCTCCTTTTTTTGTTGTGATCACTACTACACCGTTGGATCCTCTTGCTCCATAAATGGATGCCGCCGCCGCATCTTTCAGAACATTGATTGACTCAATGTCACTGATATTTATCATGGCCAAAGGGTTGCTATTACCAAGACTTCCGGAGGTAGTAACAGGAATCCCATCTATAATATAAAATGGGTCATTGCCAGCTGAAATGGATGTAGTGCCTCTTATTCGAACCTTAACCCCTTCTCCAAGCTTCCCAGTAGATGAAGTTACATGTACTCCTGTGAGTCTGCCTTGCAGGGTTTCCTGAAAATTAGGAACTGGGATATTTTCAATTTCATGCCCTTCAATTTTGGCTATATTTCCTGTCAGATCTGCCTTATTTGCACTTCCATAGCCAACCACCACGATTTCGTTAAGCGTTTGCAAATTAGGAATAAGACTTACGTTCAACGTTTTGCTGCTGTTTACAAGGAATTCCTGTTGAATAAATCCTAAATAAGAAAAAACAATGGTTGATTCTTTGTCTATGTTAATTTGATATTGACCTGAAGTATCCGTAAGGGTAGATTTGCCACTTTCCGCAATCCCAATACTTACTCCAGGGATTGCTTTGCCATCCTCATTAGAAATAACTTTTCCAGAAATAGTAATACCTTGCGATAAACCAATTAAAGGGACAGCAAATAATAAAGTCAACACAATAGAGATATTGCTTTTCATAGATAATCTGGTGGGTAATGTAAGCGTAATACGGTGATACGAAATATTGTTAATCTAAATGTTCTTTTAGATTATTTGGGGATAAGTATTAGTAGTAAACTAATACTAATGTAGTAAAAAAAATAACCTTTGGCATAATCTTGTATGATTAAAATTGATTTACAGGTATTTTTTTATTCGAAAAGTATTGGTTTAATCTATAAAATATGCGTGGGTTTATGAGGTTTTGAGTTGTTAGGAGGCTAATTTTATTGATATAATAGGTGCGACTATAATAAATCATTGATTTATTGCTGTCTTCAGTGAAATAACCATAATACGGGATCGGTATTATGATTTTTTTAATTAGTTTCCAGCGGTAAGCTGATTCAAGCTGTTTAAATAGGAAGCCGCTTCAATTTCTTGTTAAAAGTTGAATAGTTCCTCTCTCATTTCGTTGAAGTTTTTCAAAACCAAAAAGTACAATAGACCCTTAGTTCTATGAGTGATACTGCTTAAAAATCATTTGTGTAATTGTAGGGCATAAGCCTCTAATACAAATTCTATGGAAAAAAATTGAGTGTATAGCTGGTTTTTTCTTTAATAGTAAAAAAAGAACAATAGCTTAAAACAAAAAAAACTCAGAATAGGATTCCCCTATTCTGAGTTTGTAAGCCGTTTTGTAAATATTTAAATAGAAAAACTTTCACCACAACCACATGTTCTTGATGCGTTTGGGTTTACAAATTGAAAGCCTTTGCCATTTAATCCATCAGTAAACTCTAAAGTAGTTCCTGCAAGGTATAGCAAGCTTTTTCTATCCACGATTATTTTCACTCCTTTATCTTCAAAAACATGGTCTGATTCCGAGGTGACATTGTCAAAACCTAAGTCGTACATTAAACCAGAACAACCTCCGCCTTTTACCGATACCCTTATGTTTTCTTCGTCATTCCTATTTTCTTCCTGTCTAAGTTCAAGGATACGATCCTTGGCTTTTTCTGAAACGATGATCATATCTTCTATAATTTAATTACCCTATTCATTTAACGACAATTAACCAGTAATGTTAGAAATAAATTCCATTTTTCCTACCGAATTCCCCAGCAAAGTTAACAAAACAAAAGCGAATTGATGATATATTTGAAACCGAAATATGCAATAGATATTCTATTACATAATCCGGGTTGAATCAGAAGGTTGTTCCTTAATTAATAGAATCTGAATTTTTTCACTACTGGGATTGTATTTAAGCTTCAATTACCCTTATTAAAACTGTACCTGAGAATGCTTAATTAGGGAATGGCACAGCTCATAAATAAATTGTACTTTTGTATTGGAAATAAATAGCCCCATTAAGATGGGTTGTTAGCAGAAAATAAAATTTATGGATAAGGAAAAAAGGACTGAAATTTCAAGCCTAGGAGAGTTTGGGCTTATTGATTTGATCAGTGAGGACATAAAAAGCAATCATGCCAGTTCTATCAAAGGAATTGGTGACGATGCGGCAGTGATAGGGGATGGTGAGGATCTTCGGGTAGTGACCACCGACTTGCTTTTAGAAGGTGTTCATTTCGATCTTTCCTTCACACCCTTGAAGCATTTGGGGTTTAAGGCGGTAGCGGTAAATGTCAGTGATGTTGCTGCCATGAATGCCATCCCTACTCAAATTACTGTTGGCATTGGGCTGTCAAGTCGGTTCTCTGTAGAGGCGGTAGAAGAACTATATAAAGGAATCAAGCTTGCGGCAACACATTATAACGTAGATATTGTAGGCGGAGACACTACTTCATCCAGGGCTGGCCTGGTTTTGAGTATTACGGCCATAGGTGAAGTAAAGAAAAAAGACATCAGTTATAGATCCGGTGCGAAGGTCAATGATATCATTTGTGCCACAGGAGATTTAGGCGGGGCATTTGTAGGTTTGCAGGTTTTGGAGCGTGAAAAGCAGGTTTTTTTATCCAATCCCAATATGCAACCTGAGCTTGATAAATATCCATACATTACCCAAAGGCAACTAAAACCAGATGCGAGAATGGATATTATACATGAGTTTAAGGAAATGGGTTTGGTTCCTACTAGCATGATAGATATTTCTGACGGTTTGGCATCAGAACTATTTCATATTTGCAAAGCATCGGATGTAGGTGTGGCCATATATGAAGACAAACTCCCAATTGACAAGCAAACTTATGATACTGCTTTTGAGTTAAATTTAGATCCGACTACTTGTGTCCTAAATGGCGGTGAGGATTATGAATTGCTATTTACAATTAGTCAAAAGGACTTTGATAAACTGGAGAAACACCCAGATATTCATTTTATTGGGCATGTAACTGAAAAAGATAATGGTAAGTACCTTATCAGTAAAAGTGGTACAGCTTTACCTTTAAAAGCCCAAGGCTGGTCTCATTTTTGAGCCCTGCCTTGAGTTAATAATTTGTACATTCCTTATTCATTAGGATAAGGAATGTACAAAAACTTAGTGAATTCTTCATCGACTACAAACAGACAACAGAATTCATCTGGGTCTTTATACGATGCTTTAAATTGTTCAATTCCATCTTCCTTGATTAATTTTCGTTGGATAAACTCATCAAGGTAGGTGATGTAATAATTCCAATCGATAGCCTTTTCTTTTCGGCTTAAAAACAGTTGGCCAATAGGTTGCTCTTCTTTACTAATTGGGAAAATAGGGTATTCGGAAAACTTTCGTTTTCGGACCTGATAGGCAGCCTCCTTAAGGTTTTCGCTTATTTTTATAAAATCACTGCTAATGGTCCCCAAGTATTTCCCATTGAGTTCAGGGTCATTTTCGTTGCTGATCATCCTTGTTCTTTTAATTTTAATAAAACTACATTTTCTACATGATATGTTTGAGGAAACATGTCAACAGGTTGAATTTTGACAATCTCGTATTTGTCCGCTAGTAATGCTACATCCCTAGCTTGTGTGGCGGGGTTACAACTTACATAAACAATTTTTTTGGCCTCAAGTCTCAATAGCATCTGAACAACATCTTCGTGCATGCCTGCCCTTGGAGGATCGGTGATCACTACATTTGGTCTTTCATGGTTAGCAACAAAGGCATCATCCAATACATCTTTCATGTCTCCAGCATAAAACAATGTGTTATCTATTTCATTGCGAAGAGAGTTCTCTTTTGCATCCACAATCGCTGGCTCTACATATTCAATGCCAATTACTTGCCTTGCTTTTTTAGCAATAAAGTTAGCAATGGTGCCAGTTCCAGTATACAAATCATAAACAACTTCATTACCACTGAGCTCAGCAAACTCTCTGGTCACCTTGTAAAGCTGATAGGCCTGTGAGCTATTGGTTTGGTAAAAGGATTTGGGGCCTATTTTAAATTTTAAGCCCTCCATTGTTTCTTCAATATAATCCCTGCCTGCATAAGTATGTACATCCAGATCTTGAAAGGTTTCGTTCTTTTTAAGATTGACAATGTACATTAGGGCTGTTATTTCAGGGAAACGTTGGTGAAGAAATTCCATCGTTTTAGAGATTCCCTCTTGATCATCATCTCCAAATTGTACGATGACCATGGATTGCCCATCCAAGGTTGTTCTAATGATTAAGTTTCGCAACAATCCTGTTTGATTAATTATGTCGTAAAAAGTCAAACCTTCTTTTAAAGCAAAATCGCCTAATTCATTTCTTACATCATTGGAAATATTGTCCTGTAAGTAGCAATGGTCAATATCAATTATTTTATCAAACCTTTTAGGAACATGAAAACCCAAAGCATTGCGCTCGAATACTTCTCCGGAATCAATTTCTTCACGGGTTAGCCATCTGTTGTTCGAAAAAGTGAAATCTAACTTATTTCTGTAATATTGGGTTTTCTCCGAACCGATAATAGGAGATACCTCCGGTAATGGAACCTTAGCAATTCTCTCAAACTGATCGATCACTTGTTGTCTTTTGTATGTCATCTGGAGTTCATAGGAGATATGTTGCCATTTACAACCACCACAAACCCCAAAGTGTGCACAAAAAGGAGTAACCCTGTCTGCTGAATATTCGTGAATTTTAATTGCCTCAGCTTCCAAAAAGCTACTTTTCCCTCTGGTAACTCTGACATCTACGACATCACCAGGAGCTACATTACTAACAAAGACAACCTTACCTTCGTGGTGTCCGACACATTTACCTTCCGCAGCTATTCTTTCGATTTTTAACTGCTCGAGGACCTTATTCTTCATTTTTCTTGACATAGGTTACAAAATTAATCATTTTCGGTCAAAGGGTTGAATATTGTCCTTCTTGGTTTCAAATTTTTATGTGTCTTGGTCAATGCTGTTCTAAATAATTTTTGATTTAGCTGTATTTAGAAGGGGGCTTAGTAATAAAGAGGGTTAAGGTTCCCAGTGGCAGATCGAAGCCCATTGGAAATATCCCTTACCAATGTGCTTTTGGCAAAGTCGTAGAAGAACATCGAAACCAGATGTGTACAGCTGTCAAATCCCTTGAAGCCCTTATCGGTTTGCATTTCCTGTACCAATTTTTTGAAAACTGAACGGTTAATTTTTTTAATAATCTGTGAAAACAATGTAATATCACACATGAGAGGTTCAATTTTTACTTAGGACACTATTGGAAAAGTTTGTTTGAATTATCAAATTAATTTTTTAACTTATAATTTAGTAGTTAGTCATATTAGGAAATAATTAGGTGCAATTTTCAAACTATATTATAACAAAATTCAATCCATTAATTTTTTTTGCTGTTGGTTAATCAATATTATTAAAGTAGGTCTACTTAAAATCAAAATATAAAGACTTAAAAGAAACGATACCCGAAATAAAAACTTCATGAAAAATATTATATGGACAATAATAGCAACAGCGATATTAAGCACTTCTTGTTCAAGTAATTCGGATAAAATCACTTATCCAAAAGATTTGAAAACCTTTTCACTAAATGATTCAATAAAATTTGATCAAAAGTGGTATGATTATAAATATAAAATTGTTGTTTACTCAAATGGTTCCTCTACACACCTTATTAAATGGGCTGAGCCAATTGAAAAGTTTCCGGAAATAGCCTTTCTATTTTATATTGATAAAAAAGACTCTACTAAAATAAAGGAAAGGTTAAAACAGAGAGAGTTTTATTGGCCAGTATTTTACGATCCTGAAAACAAATTTCTAAAATCAAATAAAATAAAAGGCCTTGGAACTCGTCCCTATTATCGTTTTATTTTCGCAATTAAAGACGACAAAATAATTGATATAGCAAAAAGTAGAAACAACCCTACATTTCCTGAAGATTTTGAGAAATATTTAAATGATTTTTTATCAGAGAATTAAGCAGATAAATTTTAAAACCGATAGTTGAAACTTAAAAAAAGACTTTCCTGATAAAACCATTAGGTGGTAAACGTACCATTAGATGAGACGAAAATATTATCTTTATGAAGAAATGGCGTCCTAATTAACTAGAACGCCATTTAATTAAATCAACAATCACAAAGATTACATTGTTCATAAGCTGCACTGCAACTTTCACTGGTGTAGTAATCAGGATCACAATTGTAGACTGCCATCTCACCTTCACAATATTTCATTCTCTGATAACAACTAGCATCCGCATTAAAAACCGGAACCATACCAATAGTCATAGCAACAGCACTAATTAGGTAGTTTTCCCTGTAACAATTTCTTAAAAATTGACGGGTCAATTTTTTTAATAATCTGTGAAAACAATGTAATATTACATATGACGGGGCTCCTTTTTGGGCTCAAACCCAAAATAACTATTTTGGGAAAAAATGGAATCTCTTATTTTTTGTTAAGGACGGAATTGTATCTTGGTTAAAAAAAAATATGGAAATAAAGAATAAAGTGGTTGTTGTTACTGGGGCCACCTCAGGAATTGGGCAAGCTTGTGCCCTTATTTTTGGGAAAGCCGGGGCTAAAATTTGGATTACCGGTAGAAGCCGAGTTAAATTAGATGAAACATTGCTTCTGCTTCAAAAGGAAGGAGTTGAGTGTGGAGGTGGCGTTTGTGATGCAGCCAAGGCCGAGGATAATGAAAAAATGGCGCATGAGGTTATCGGGCATTATGGGAAAATAGATATTTTGATCAACAATGCAGGGATAAGCATGCGGGCATTGTTTAAAGATCTGGACTTGAAAGTTTTTCATCAGGTTATGGATATTAATTTTTGGGGTACCGTATATGCTACCAAATACTGCATGGATGAAATTCTTAAAAATAAAGGAGCCATTATTGGGGTCTCCTCCATAAATGGTTTCAGAGGCACACCAGCCAGAACGGCTTATACAGCCAGCAAATTTGCCATGAATGGCTTCTTTGAGTCTTTGCGTACGGAGGTGATGAAATTAGGGGTACATGTGATGGTAGTTTGCCCTGGCTTTACTGCCTCAAATATCAGAAATAATGCGCTTTTGGCAGATGGAAGCAGTCAAAGCGAATCCCCAAGGGATGAGGATAAAATGATGACGGCCGAAGAAGTAGCTGAGGCAATGCTAACAGCACTGCGGAAAAAGAAAAGAGACTTGGTATTAACTAGAGAGGGTAAAATGGCTGCATTCCTGAATAAGTGGGTGCCTGGTATAATGGATAAAATTGTGTACAATCATATGGCCAAAGAAAAAGATTCACCCTTTAAATAATGTCCAAACTAAAAGATGTACTTCGGGTTTATTTGAATAGGTTAGTAGATCTCTCCTCTAATAATCGATCTATATTCCTGCCTAAGATCATTTCAAGTCAAATGATTGATTTGAAGGATTTCCATTTTCTTAATAATCATGCATCTTTTTTTTATATCACTGAATTACTAGGCCGAAAAAGAAATATTCCCTTGATCCAGGTTTTGGATAGCCGGGATCAGAATGTCAATCAACTTTCTGTAAGATTAAAACGCCTGAAACAGCAGGTTAACTTTACAATTGAAGAAACAGGTGAGAAAAGTCTATTTGTAGGATGGCCATTTGTGGAGGGTAAATTTCTTAATGGGCAGCTTACACGTTGTCCACTTGTGTTTTTTCCAGTTGAACTTATATTAGACAACAAAACATGGTACCTGAGGAAAAGTGTTGGGGAGTTGCCCTTTTTAAACCCTTCCTTTTTATTGGCATATAGTCAGGCAGTAGGGAAACCATTTGATAGTGAATGGTTGGAAGCCTCTTTGGAAGATTTCAGCAAAGATCCAATGGGCTTTCGAACAGACCTTTATCAATTGCTCAAAAATCAGGTGGAATTAAATTTCAGTCGAGAAATATACCAGGATCAACTGGATTTTTTCCCTGACAATTCTAGGGATTATTTCGAAGAGACATTTGATGTGGGGCTACTTAAGTTAAAGCCTTATGCCATTCTTGGTCAGTTTTCTCAAAAAAGTTCTTTTTTGATGGATGATTATGAGCAACTCATCAATCATTCTGATCATGAGAGCTTAGAAGCATTGTTTTCGGATTACTTTGCCAACAAGACGGACAATTCACAGGCCTCTACTGAAAATAATTTATACAATACCTTCCCCATTGATTCCAGCCAAGAGTCTGTGATTCACTATACAAAATCAGGTAATTCCTGCGTAGTTCAGGGACCACCAGGAACAGGGAAGTCGCAACTCATTTGTAATATGCTAGCAGATTTTGCCTCTAGGGGCAAGAAAGTGCTCGTAGTGTCTCAAAAAAGAGCTGCGCTTGATGTGGTTTACCAACGCATCTCTTCACAAGGCATGTCGAATTTCACTGCTTTGGTGCATGACTATAGGGGAGATAGAAAGGAACTCTATAAAAAAATAAATCATCAAATCAGCTCTCTTGAAAACTATCAGGCACTGAACAGGTCCATTGATGCAATACAGCTCGAGCGGAATTTCAGTCAAATGTGCAGGAATATTGAAAGGTTTTCTGACTTTTTTGATGCCTATAAGGAGGCATTGTATGAGACCAGTGATTGTGGTGCCCCGGTCAAGGAGTTATACCTTACTTCAGATTATCGAAGTGTAGGAATTGATATGACTCAGTTTTATCGTTGTTTCCGCTTGGATGAGTTGGATGGGTTTTTAAATGACTTTGAGCAATACCAATACTATTACAAGAAATTTCAGGTTTCAGCTTCATTTTGGCTGCATAGAGTGGATTTTTCGGTTATGGGACCTGAAGCTATTAATGGTGCTTCAGCTACTTTTCAAGAGCTTTTTTCTGTTAAAATCACAGCTAAAAACGATTTGAATTCCATGCTGGCAGATATCTTTGAGTATGGACTTATTTACCAATCCTTCCAGCAAAAAGAAAGAATAGATGCCTTGAGCCTTACCATAAGCGACCAGGAGGTTTATGAAAAGTTTAAGGTGCTTATGAGTCATGATGCAGGCACTTTAGACCTGCTATGGTTGGAGAATAAGGTGGACATGATCAGTAAATTGCTGATGGATCAAGGTGTGGAGTGGGGAATCAGTGATCAGGAGGTAGAGGAAACCCTGCAACATGCGGTCCATTCTTCCAAGCAACTGGAATCCTGGTATGGAAAACTTTCCTTGAATGTCAACCCAAAGAAATTTGCCTTAATTAGATCCCTGCTTGAGAAAAATGGGTTAAAAAACAATAAAGAAGACATTGCTATCTTGGTTCAGCGATTGGAAAATCGAATGAATTTAAACCATCAATATGCGCTTTTGGTGCAAAAGAATTGGATTAAACTTCCGGAAAAGCCTTTCACGCTTGAACAATTTGAAAAAGCCGCAGCTTTGCATATCAAAGCATTGAATGCAAGGTTTATCATGAATGAACTGGGTGTTTTAGCCTCCTATTTTTACAAACCACAATTTTCATTTGATCATTTTCAGCATTTATTGGAGGGTGTAAGTGTTATCAATGATTGGGTAGAGGATCATTTTTCTACTTGGAGGGAATACCTTACTGAAATACAAATTAAACACCTACTTAGCTCTGAGAATGAAGAAAAGTTAAATGGAATACAAAGCAACCTTCCAAAAGATATTGACGAATTAACTCGTTTCGATAAGCTCAGGCACAGTATGCTTGAGGAAGAAAAGAAAGTAATAGAGAAATTAATTGATGAATATCCTGACAGTGATTATGAGGCTTTAAAAAACATGTTTTTATCCAGCTTGAAGATCAGTTGGATAAGTCATCTGGAAGCAAAATACCCTGTATTGAAGGAGATTTATGGCCCTCAAATCAAAAGTAATATTTCTGATTTTGAGAATTCTGTTGAAGAGAAGTTGAAGATAGCTCGTTTTATTATTGAAATGAGATTGAGAGAGGGGGTTTGTGCAGACCTGGAATACAATAGGCTAAACAACCTGATTTCCTATAGGGAATTGGCCCATCAGGTAGGTAAAAAACGCCAAATTTGGTCTGTTAAAAAATTAATTGACCATTACAAAGAAGACATCTTTCGACTTATCCCATGTTGGCTGGCCTCTCCTGAGACAGCCTCCGCATTATTTCCGCTTGAACAATACTTTGATTTGGTGATTTTTGATGAAGCGAGTCAATGTTATTTTGAAAGAGGTTTGCCCCTAATGCTTAGAGGTAAGCAGGTCGTTATTGCAGGAGACGGGCAACAACTCAAGCCTTATGACCTATACCAAACCAGAATTCAATCAGAAGAAGAGGAAACCATGGAAGTGGAGATTGATGCCCTGTTGGATATGGTCGCACAGTACTTCCCAACATTCCATTTACAAACCCATTACCGAAGTGCTACTTTGCCATTGATAGATTTTTCTAATAAGCATTTTTATGAAGGAAAGTTACACATGCTTCCTGATAGGAAAGTCCTGAATAGTGGTGAAAGTGGGCTGAAGTTAATAAGGGTAGAGGGTGTGTGGGAAAACCAAACGAATAAGCTAGAAGCTGAGCAAGTGATTTTGCAATTGCAAAGTTTACGCATGAAATACCCTATGGATAGTATTGGTGTAATTACTTTTAATTACTACCAAATGATACTGATTTCCAGTATGCTTGAGACTGAGGAAGGTCTTTCCCAGGATGAAAATATCAAGGTAAAAAACATTGAAAATGTTCAAGGTGATGAATTTGATCATGTTGTGTTTTCGGTAGGCTATTCTAGAAATCCTGAAGGGAAATTTACAGCTAATTTTGGCTTACTATCTAGAAAAGGTGGTGAAAACAGACTGAATGTGGCCATTACCAGGGCTAGGAAACAGAATATCCTGATTTCTAGCTTGAAGGTGAGTGATTTTAAAGAAAGGCACATGAAAAATCCCGGAATACGGCTTTTAAAAGCCTATTTGGTATTTGTCGATGAGGTGCAGCAAGGAAATGCTACCTTAGAACTAAGGCCAGATGCTCCAGGATACGACCGGAATTGGTCTTTTAGAGACAGGCTTATCGGGAGTTATGGCAGTCATGAAGTAGTTGAAAACCCCTACTCGGCAGTGATGGATCTGGAAGTAAAAGAAAAAGACAAGGCTGTGGCAGCAATTCTTACGGATGACCAACGTTTCTTTTCCTCCCGAACGGCAAAGGAGGCTTTTGTGTATCACCCTCGATTATTGACCTCCAGAAATTGGAATATAGTTTTTTTATTCAGTAGGCAATATTGGCTTGATAAGGAGGATTTGTTACAGACCAGGATTGCTCAGGTAAAAACCCAATCTGGTGAATAAACAAATACCTTCTGAGTTACCATGGGTATAAGCTTAGTAAATGTCAGAGCCTAACCCATAGCCAAACTCAAAAAGGCAGGTTTATTGCCCCTCATTAATTTTTAGTCCAATTGATTCTATACCTGCAAGTGTATCTTTCCTCATGTATTGAATAAATTGAAAAGTAGACTTGGCATGTATCAAACCACCTGGAAGCGTGTCGTAGCGTATTCTTCTATTGCCGAAACCTTGACCAAGCGGTTTTCCTGTTTTTGGGTCAAAAAGGTGGATATTAAGTAGAGAATCCATTAAAACTTTATCGACACTGTCCCTAAGGAGGAAACGAACATAGAGATTGTTGTATTCATATTTGTCATCATACCTGATGGCTAGAATAGAAGACATTTTAGAATTTACATCCAATGAATCAATATCAAAAGAAATGGTATCAGAAACGACCCATTTCAGCGTCTCTAAATCTTGAAAAGACTCGTAAACACGACCATTGTTACAAGCGGTAATTACCCAAAATAGAACAATGACAAGTGAGTTTTTCCATGCAGTCTTACTTTTCATTGGATTTAGCGTTGTTTTCACCTCCTTTAGGTCCTTTGTTTCTGTTATTGGGTTTTCTCCTTTTATTTCTGTTGTTGCCTTGAGCTTTTGGGCTGTTAGAATCAGCTTCTTTTGGTGAATTCACCGGCTTAGTTTGCGCATTTTGAGGCTTATTGTTTCTTCGCGGCGCTCGTTTATTTTTTGGATGGCGTGGTTTGGCTTCTGCTTTTTCTTGATTTTTCTGCGGATTTTCAGCAGTAGTATTGTTTTGCGGGTTTGGCTTTCTTGATTTGGGTTTCCTTTTCTTTTTTGATCTTGAGTTAGCGAATTTCTTGTCTAATAATTCAAGGTCTTCGTTTGTCTTATTATTGTCGTATTCACCTTCAAAGGCTTTGTCCTGCTGCAAGTTAAAAGGAACGATTCCTTTTTCATTTTGCTCAATAATTGATTTAACCCTATCACAGTCAATTGAATGCCAATTGTTGTCATCATTATAACTAAACCACATTAAACGTCGGAATATATCTGTTTTTTGGAGCTTAGCTTTTCCAGCTTCAGTCAATAAGGGTTTTTCTACATTTGGAATGTCCTCAAGAGCACTTAGGTAACTTTCCAATTCAAAGTTTAGACAGCACTTTAATCGCCCACATTGTCCCGAAAGCTTGCTGGGGTTTAATGATAGGTTTTGGTACCTTGCTGCAGAAGTGGTAACACTTTTGAAATCATGGATCCAAGTAGAACAGCACAGTTCCCTTCCACATACACCAACGCCTCCCAATCTGCCAGCTTCTTGCCGGAGACTGATTTGTCTCATCTCTACCCTGATTTTAAATTCAGAGGCCAGAAGTTTGATGAGTTCACGGAAATCCACCCTGTCGTCAGCAGAATAATAAAAGGTAGCTTTGGAATTGTCTGCCTGGTATTCTACGTCAGACAATTTCATGGAAAGCTTGATTTCATCAATGATCTGCTTTCCTCTGTAAATGGTTGGAACCTCTCTGTTTTTTGCATCCTGCCATTTCTCTATATCTTTAGAGGTGGCCACGCGGTAAATGCTTAGAATATTGTCATCGTTTTTTATTTTCCTTTTTTGCATTTGGAGCCTTACCAGCTCTCCTTGTAAGGAAACATAGCCAATGTGATGTCCATTGGGAACATCTACTACTACTGGATCACCAGTAGTCAATTGCAAGTGTCCTGAATTTCTGTAATATTCCTTTCTTCCGCCTTTAAATTTTACTTCTACAATATCAAATTTATCTACCTCGGGTATTCCCATGTGGGATAACCAATCAAAAGCATTCATTTTATTACAATCGCTGGTACCACAACTGCCATTATTTTGGCAGCCTCCCCCAGAAGAGGAGTCGGTACTGCAGTTTGTGCATCCTGACATATATAATCTATATTTAAGGGAGTTTCCTCCTCGTGAATATGGGTATTAATTACCTAGTTTGAGGATGTCTTGTCCTATATCTTTTCGGTAATTGGCTTTTTCCCATGTGATTTCGCTTACCCTGAGGTAAGCATTTTCAATCGCCTTTTCTACGCTATCACCTAAACCGGTAATTCCTAAAACGCGGCCACCATTGGTGACTACCTGGTCAGCAGAATCTAACTTTGTTCCTGCATGAAAGGTAATGGCTTGTTTGATATTTGTTTCTTCAAGACCAGAGATGGCTTTTCCTTTTTCGTAGGCTTCAGGATAACCTCCCGCCACCATTACTACAGTAGCGGTTTTGGTAGGAGCGATCTCAAGTTTATAGTCAATTAAGGTTTTATTTGCTGTGGCATTGAGTAATTCCAGAAAATCACTTTTAATTCTTGGAAGTACTGCCTGGGTTTCAGGATCGCCCATTCTGACATTGTATTCAATGACATAAGGTTCTCCTTCCATGTTCATCAGCCCAATAAATAAAAATCCTCTAAAGTCGATTCCGTCTTTTTTAAGTCCAGATATGGTTGGTTTGACAACTCTTTCTTCTACCTTTTCCATAAAGGCTTTATCAGCAAAAGGAACAGGACTAATGGCACCCATACCTCCGGTATTTGGGCCTGTATCTCCTTCTCCAATTCTTTTGTAATCCTTTGCTTCTGGAAGTATTTTGTAATTCTCTCCATCTGTAGCTACAAATACAGAAAGCTCAATTCCGGTCAAGAAAGTTTCAATAACAACTCTTGTTGAAGCATCTCCAAACTTTTGACCTATCAACATGTCTTTTAGGCAGCTTTCAGCTTCTTCGTAGCTGCTGCATATCAATACGCCTTTACCAGCCGCAAGGCCATCTGCCTTTAATACAATAGGGAGATTTTGCTTCTTCAGGTAATCGACACCTTCTTGTAGGCTAGCCGAAGTGAAAGTGGCATATGAGGCTGTAGGAATACCATGGGCCATCATGAAATTTTTGGAGAAATCTTTGCTTCCTTCGAGTCGTGCTCCTGATTCCCCAGGACCAACAATAGGTATTCCAGCAACTTCTGGAATTTGAGCCATATAATCCTTCAATCCCCTAACCAAAGGTTCTTCAGGGCCTACTACTAGGAGGTCTACTTTGTTTTGAAGGCAAAAGTTTTTTATGCCTTCAAAATCATTTACACCTATGGATATGTTCTCGCCAAAAGCAGAGGAACCGGCATTGCCCGGTGCTATCCATAATTTCTCACATTTTTCACTTTGTTTTATTTTCCAGGCAAAGGCATTTTCTCTGCCACCGCTTCCTATAAGCAATATGTTCATTTGGTAATTTCTTTTTTTAATTGGCGTGATCTGATATGAATTTGATTCGGTAAACGCGGACTTCTTCTTCTGCAAAGTCATCGTCTTCAAGTTCTGCCATGGCATCTTTGATATGATCCGATTCAGCTGTCATAAAATAATCTTGGAGGATGTCTTCTCGTTCATCATCCATGATGTTTTCTATATAATAATTGATGTTTAATTTAGTTCCACTATAGATTATCTGCTCAATTTCGTGCAGTAAATCGCTCATGCTAATATTCAGGTTATTGGCAATTTCATCAAGGTCAATTTTCCTGTCTATCTGTTGAATAATAGTGATTTTAACTTTAGACCTTATGCCTGATGTCTTTACTACTACATCTGAGGCAGTAATGATCTCGTTTTCCTCTACATAGTTCTCTATCAACCTAAGAAAAGACCTGCCAAACTTGCTGACCTTTCCCATTCCAACTCCATTTATCTGAGCCAATTCCTCAGAGGTAGTAGGGTAGACCGTAGCCATCTCCTCTAAGGAAGGGTCTTGGAAGATTACATAGGGAGGTAAATTTTTAGCTTTGGCTACTTTTTTACGTTCAAGTTTTAATAACTCATAAAGTTTTTCATCGTAGGCTTTACCGATCGTATTCATTTCTTCTGATGAAACGCTTTCTGCCATTTTATCAAAATTATGATTTTTACTTAGCGTGACAGAGTGAGGTTTTTTTAAGAAAGCTTCACTCTGATCTGAAAGTAAAATTATACCGTAATTCTCTATGTCTTTTTCAAGGAAGCCAAAAATCATAGCCTGCCTTAAAACGGTCTTCCAATGGATTTCGTCTTTGTCTTTTCCTACACCGAATGAAGGAAGCTTATTGTGGTCATAGCTTAGTATATAATCATTCTCCTCACCCCTGATAAGGCTGACAATATGATCCATACTAAACCGCTGATTGGTTTCCTTTACAGCATTAATAACTTTTACAATATCGTCTTTTCCTTCAAAGGTCTCCTTGGTTTTTTTACAGTTGTCGCAAAAGCCACAATCGGTAGATAAGGTCTCTCCAAAATAGTGTAAAAGAAATCGTCTGCGGCAAACAGAACTTTCAGAGTAGGCTGCCATTTCCTGTAGGAGTACCCTGGCATTTTCCCGTTCATTTACTGGTTTGTCCTTATTGAATTTCTCCAATTTGACAATGTCCTCATATCTGTAAAACATCAGACAGTGACCCTCAAGTCCATCCCTTCCTGACCTTCCAGTTTCCTGATAGTATCCTTCAAGTGATTTTGGAACATCGTAATGGATGACATACCTGACATCAGGTTTATCTATTCCCATGCCAAAGGCTATGGTCGCTACGATTACATCTACTTCCTCATTTAAGAAATCATCCTGATTTTTCACCCTCACGTGACCATCAAGGCCAGCATGATAAGGGGCAGCATTGATCCCGTTCACTTTCAATAGCTCAGCTATTTCAGTAACTTTTTTTCTGCTCAGGCAATAAATAATTCCAGATTTACCTTTCTGGGATTTTATGTATTTAATTATCTCTTTCTTGGTTTCATTCTTGACCTTAGGCCTAACCTCGTAATAGAGGTTGGTCCTATTGAAGGAAGACTTATAGAGATCAGCCTCTTCCATTTGTAGGTTACGCTGAATGTCCTGTTGGACTTTTGGCGTAGCTGTAGCCGTTAAGGCAATTACTGGAAGGTTGTCCCCAATTTGAGAAATAATGGATTTTATCTTTCGGTATTCTGGTCTGAAATCATGGCCCCATTCAGAAATACAGTGGGCTTCGTCTATGGCCACAAAGCTAATGTCTGCATTTTTTAGGAATTTGACATTCTCTTCCTTCGTCAGCGACTCAGGTGCTACATAGAGCAATTTGGTAAGACCGGCGCTGACTTCACCTTTCACCCTATTGGATTCTGTTTTACTGAGGGTAGAGTTTAGAAAATGAGCGTTTATGCCAAAACTGTTCAATTGATCCACCTGATTTTTCATCAGGGCTATCAATGGAGAGATGACGATGGCTGTCCCGCTTTTAGAGACAGCTGGCAATTGATAACAAAGTGACTTCCCTGCGCCTGTTGGCATTATTACGAAGGTATTGTTGCCCTTCAGAATATTGTCCACTATCAACTGTTGGTTTCCTCTGAATTGATTGAAACCAAATATTTTTTTTAAATTATCTTTAACCTCTTTGTCCACTACATTAATAGTTTAATGAGTTACTCCCTGTCAATTATTAATGTTTAAGGTAAAACTTTCCTACCTTTATACAAAACTAACAATTAACGGCAGTAAAATTGAATTTACTAAAAAATATTAAAACCACGGCAATAAATGTGTTTCAAAACGAAGCCAATGCGTTATTAAATCTGATCCCCCATATAGGAGCAGATTTTGAGGCTTGTGTAGAGGATATTTTAAAAAGTAAGGGGCGTGTTGTAATTACAGGAATTGGGAAAAGTGCAATCGTTTCGAATAAAATTGTGGCTACCTTGAATTCTACAGGAACTCCTTCTCTTTTTATGCATGCAGCAGATGCTATTCATGGGGATTTGGGTATGATTAAAAAAGAAGATTTTGTAATTTGTGTTTCCAAAAGTGGCAATACACCTGAGATTAAGGTACTGGTTCCCATGCTTAAACAGGTGGGTAACAAGCTTATCAGTATTGTAGGGAATAGAAATAGTTATTTGGCAAAGCAGTCCGATTATTTGTTGTTTACTGGGATTGAAGAGGAAGCTTGTCCCAATAATCTGGCACCTACTACCAGCACAACTGTCCAAATGGCTATGGGAGATGCCCTTGCCGTTTGCCTGCTTACAGCGCGAGGTTTCAATGCAGAATCATTTGCACGCTTCCACCCTGGAGGAACATTGGGAAAACAGCTCTATCTAAAGGTAGAGGATGTGATAGACAAAAGTTTGGTACCAAAGGTAGATGAAAATGCTTCCCTCAAGGATGTTATTCTTGAAATCAGTAGCAAAAGGCTAGGGGCAACGGCAGTGGTGGATGCTGAGAAAAATTTGAAGGGAATCATTACCGATGGGGATTTAAGGAGAATGCTTCAAAATAATTTTGAATTGAATGAGATCAAGGCCAAAGACATTATGACCAAAACACCCAAGGTGATTGCACTTGGGGAGTTTGCGGTAAAAGCGGTGGAGTTAATGAAAACTTTTAACATTACCCAGCTAGTCGTAAAGGACGGGGCTACATTGGTTGGATTTATCCATATCCATGATTTGATGAAGGAAGGTATTGTATAGACATGAAGAAAAACGACAGGTACATTGTTATATTGGCAGGAGGAATTGGTATTAAATTTTGGCCTTCAAGCAGGCGCCAAAGGCCAAAACAATTTTTAGATCTTTTGGGTACAGGTAGGACATTGCTTCAAATGACCTATGACCGATTTGAGAATCATTTTGAAAATTATCAATTCATCATTGTTACAAGTAAACGGTACCTCTCTCTCGTCAAAGAACAATTGCCTAATATTCCAGAGGATCAAATTCTGGTAGAACCAATGCGTAGAAATACAGCCGCCTCAATTGCATTGGCCAGTTATAAAATTCAAAAATTAAATCCCAATGCAAAAGTTTTAGTAAGCCCTTCTGATCAACTGATTTTCAATGACAATCTATTTTTTGATGCAGTTGATCAAGCCATGGTGGGGGCGTCTACTTTAGGTAATCTCATAACTATAGGTATCAGACCCAATCGACCAGACACGAACTATGGTTACATACAATTTTTCCCTGAAGAGGGACAATCAGTGAAAAAGGTGAAAACTTTTTCCGAAAAACCAAACCTTGATTTAGCAACCACCTTTATAGAAAGTGGCGATTTCGTGTGGAATACAGGTACTTTTGTTTGGAAAAATGAAAGCATAATCAAAGCTTTTGAGAAATATCTACCAGAAATGGCTGAGGTGTTTGAGGAAGGGACAGTGTATTTTTGCACCGAAAAAGAAAATGATTTCCTTATCAAGGCCTATAGCTTTATCAGGAATATTTCAATTGATCATGGGATTTTTGAAAAATCCAATGAGGTGTTTGTGGTCCTTGGAGAATTTGGATGGTCAGACCTTGGCTCATGGCAAAACCTCTATGATGTTAGTGAAAAGGACGAAGAAAACAATACCGTAAAAGGCACTGCAATGCTGTATGAAACAAGCAATTGTTTCATCAATATGCCACCTAATAAGCTGGTTGTAGTGCAGGGGCTTAAAGACTACCTTGTTAGCGATAGTGGGGATGTCCTACTGATCTGCAAACTAGGTGCGAATAGTAAATACAAAGAGTATGTGACTGATGCTAAGAAAATAGGAGAGAATTATATTTGACCTTATTGTTTTTTCTCCTTTTCAAATGCGCTAACAGCATTTCTTACTGAGCCATGTTGTGTGAGCATGGCCAATGCTTTCTTTTCATCCAGGCCAGTTGCTTCCATAATCATTAAGGTGCCTCTGTGAACCAGTTTCTTGTTAGAAAGTTGCATGTCCACCATTTTGTTGCCTTTCACCTTGCCCAGCTTAATCATGACGCTAGTTGAGATCATGTTAAGCCCTAGCTTTTGCGCTGTTCCGGACTTCATTCTTGTGCTTCCGGTTACGAATTCAGGGCCTACCACTATTTCCACTGGCATGGCTACTTCACTGGCTAAAGGACTTCCTTGGTTGCAAGTAATGCAGCCTGTGAGCAACCCTTCTTTCATCGCTTTCTTTACTCCTCCTATGACATAAGGGGTAGTGCCTGAGGCAGCGATTCCAATAACCGTGTCTTGAGGGTTAAAGCCAAATTTCTGTATATCGATCCAAGCTTGGTTAGGGTCGTCCTCTGCATTTTCTACAGCTTTTCTTATGGCGGTGTCACCTCCTGCAATTATCCCGATTACTAGCTCGTGAGGCACTCCATAGGTTGGAGGACATTCAGAAGCATCCAGGATTCCCAATCGACCACTTGTGCCAGCGCCAATATAAATGAGGCGCCCACCTTTCTCCATCCTAGGGACAATGGCTTCCACCAATTTTTCAATTTGTGGGATCGCTTTATTGACAGCTAGGGGAACGGTCTGGTCTTCCTTATTCATATTAGTCAATAACTCATTGACTGTCATCTTTTCCAGATTGTCGTAAAAGGAGGTGCTTTCTGTGGTACTCATATTTTCTTTTGGTGGTAGAGGGTTAAACCAGCTATCGGGGTTTCTAGGATAGTATTTATTTGTATGCCAAGGTCATTTCCAATTTGTCTCAGCACATCGTTATTGTAGTAAGCGATGGACCCAACAAAGTTTACAGGTTTGCTTTGGTAATCCTTATACCTCATGACATGTCTTGTGAAGAAATCTTTAAACCCATTATAAAAAAGTCCATAGCAATAAGGGTCAGATTTATGTTTAGCGATAAATTCACAAAAACCAGCCATAAATCGGTTAGGAAAAGGTCTTTTGTAGACATTGTCCTGAATATCAATGATAGAGAGGTGATAGGTCTCAATAAAGGCCTCACGAATAGCTGAGGGCATGTCGTCATAGATGAAATCCTGAAGAAAATGCTTGCCTATATACGTTCCTCCTCCTTCATCTCCTAATAAATATCCTGGTGAAGGCCTACTGTCAATGATTTTATCTCCATCATAGTCTCCACTGTTTGATCCTGTACCCAGAATGCAGGCTATTCCTGCCTCGTGTCCACAAGTTGCCCTTGCCGAAGCCATTAGGTCATGGTCTACAAATACTTTGGCATTTTCATAGATGCTATTTATGGCACTTTTTACAGTCTCCTTATTGACGTCTGAAGTACATCCCGCTCCATAGAAATAGACTTCACGGATTATTCCTTCCCATTTTAGGAGTTCAGGTGTTTTTAGCCCAAGGATCATGTCCTCTTTAGTTTGATAATAGGGGTTAAAACCTACAGTTCTTGTTTGATGAACTTTATTATCATGGGTGATTACCCTCCAGTCTGTTTTACTAGAGCCACTGTCAGCGATCAGAATCATTTATATTAAATAGCCAATAGGTTCAAACTTATCAAATACATTCTCGTTATGTGGAGCATCACTAAGTTCATCAGTCAAGTCCTGACCTGCCCAATGTTCGTAATGTTTGCCGTTTTTCCACAATCTGGAATTGCCTACATCGTATATTTTACCCTTGTATGCAATCCAAATTTCAGGTTTATCCTGCCCGTTTCTTAGGGCCAGTTGGTTTTTGGTAATAGAAATCATATGCTTAGTCTGTTGCAAAGATAGAATTACCTAGGTTTTTTTTATGGATTATCAGTAAAGTTTTAATTGGGCATTGACCCACCTCTCTGGTATTTCTCCTTTTTGGGCTGTTTGGTAATCTTGGTAACTGCAGGGAATGATGGTGTCTCTGTTGTATTTTTCCCCTTTATTTCTAGGTATTTCTAACCACCATTTTCCACTTAACTTACTTTTGTAAAAGTGCAAAATAGAAGGCTTTGAGTCCAATGAGACAGTGTATTTGGTATAATCGCTGCTTTTAAACGAAAGACTGTCTTTTCTTTGATGAAAACCTTCAATGAAATACCAAATCATGGTGGCAATCACCGATGCCGTCTTCATTCTTGAGTCGTCCAAATCTGCATGGTATCCATAGATACCTATTGAGCTGAGTTTTTCGTTAGTTCCTGCAAACCAGGAAATTTGGCAAGCTTCTTCTGCGCTTAAGCCAAAAGGTTGTGCACCTAAAGCTCCTGGTGCATCAGAGGAATTTATAGCGCAAATGTCAAAGCTGAGTATATCGGCATTTCTTATTAGTGGTTCCGTTTCTTTAAAGTTATCCCTTAATTGGCCCAGTCGAATATGGTCAAAATACAACTTCTCAAGTGTAGTAACAAGTTCAGGGTCAGTAAGAAAGCTTTGGTAGGCCAGGTGAGAGTAATTGAACATGTAATTGGGCTCGTGAAGAACAAGTTCTTGGGAATGCAAGTCCTGTGGATTCCCCGAATCCTCCATATCCATTTTGGCATCAACTGTGAGTAAGCTTACCAACTTATTCATGTGCTGATAGGCTTTAAATTGACCTATATCTAAGTCATGACTTCCGCCTATAAATATGGGCAAGACCTGTGTTTTTAGCATCAACTCCCCGATTGAACTGATAAGTGAGCGGGTTTCAGTTAAATTTTCTCCGGTCTTTATATTTCCCAAGTCGGCTAAACTGTAATTACTTAAACCTTTCTTAAGGTGGAAAAGCTTTTTCCGAATACTTGAAGTGGTATTATTGGAGTTCTTTATGGATTCATCCCCTGTACCTTTGTATTCTTCAATGCCTATTATGGCTATTTGAATCCCTTGCAAGTCTGGAAAAGTTTCTCCGTGGCAGTGAATATGATGAAAAAATGCATTGTGCCCATATTCATCGTTTAGAATTTCGGAAGGTATTGGTTCGAAAAATGCCTGTAAATCCATGGGATGTGGTTAGAAATTGAATGTCAAAATTATAGAAAAAGTAGGCATAAAAAAAGTCCCGTTAAACTTTAACGGGACCCTTTGGTTAATTTTTATCCTCCGAAATCATCGAATCTGATATTCTCTTTCGGAACACCCAGATCATCTAACATCTTAAGCACCGCTGAGTTCATCAGTGGAGGACCGCATAAGTAGTATTCGATCTCATCCGGCTCGTCAATATCTTTAAGGTAGTTGTCATAAAGAACCTGGTGGATAAAGCCTACATAGCCATCACCCTCCTTGTCATCCATTGACTTTTTCACTTTCCAATTGTCCTCAGGTAGAGGTTCGGATAAGCCGATGTTGAAACTAAAATTCGGAAAATCTTTTTCTATACCTCTGAAATGTGGCGTGTAGAACAATTCTTTCTTAGATCGACCACCATACCAGTAAGAAACTTTTCTGTTAGTTTTCTCTGTGTGGAATAGGTGAAATAAATGAGACCTTAAAGGTGCCATTCCTGCACCACCACCAATGTAAATCATTTCTCTCTGAGTAGGGTTGATATGGAATTCACCATATGGTCCTGAGATAGTGACTTTGTCGCCTGGTACTCTAGAGAATACATAAGAAGAACATACACCTGGATTAACATCCATCCATTTGTTATTTGCTCTGTCCCATGGTGGAGTGGCAATACGAATGGTAAGCATTACTATATTTCCTTCAGCAGGGTGGTTTGCCATGGAGTAAGCCCTAAATAGTGGCTCATCATTCTTCATGGAAAGATCCCAAAGACCAAATTTATCCCAATCACTTTGATAAACGTCTTTAGGGTGTCCTAATTCAGGATGAGGAGTGATATCCATACCTTTAAAAGAAACAGTGATGGCTGGAACATCTATTTGGATGTATCCTCCTGGCTCAAAATCCAGTGTTTCACCTTCAGGTAGTTTTACCTTAAATTCTTTAATAAAAGTAGAAACGTTGTAATTGGAAATTACTTCACATTCCCATTTTTTGATTCCAAAGATTTCCTCAGGAATACGGATTTTCATGTCATTTTTTACCTTTACCTGGCAAGAAAGTCTAACATGGGTTTGTTTCTCTGCTCTGCTAAGGTGCCCCTCTTCAGTTGGAAGTACTTCCCCTCCACCTTCTTCAATGGTACACTTGCACATGGCACAAGTACCACCGCCTCCGCATGCGGAAGGAAGGAAGATTTTTTTACTGCTTAGGGTATTCAGCAGGGTAGATCCTGCTGAAGCAATTAGAGGGTTTTTTTCGTCCCCATTAATGATGATTTTTACATCTCCTGACGACACCAACTTTGACTGGGCAAAAAGAAGAACAAACACCAGTAGCAGAATTATAATGGTAAATGCTACTATCGAAGTAATGATTACTGAACTCATTTAATAAATTTTTATCTTTATCAGTATGTTTAACTGGTTTTGAATCCTACAAATATATTTATAATTCCCCAAAACCATCACAATCTTAGGATATTTTAATCCATGGATTTAATATAATTTCAATCTATTGTCGGAGAAGGTTTAGCAAGGTGTACAATCTGTTTTTTAACTGCCTTCTATCAATAATAAAGTCTAAGAAACCATGTTCCAAAACAAACTCTGAACTTTGGAAGCCCTTTGGCAGATCCTTACCTATTGTCTCCCTGATTACTCTAGGTCCTGCAAAGCCGATTAATGCTCCTGGTTCAGCAATGTTAAAATCGCCCAACATAGCAAATGAAGCCGTAACTCCGCCGGTTGTAGGGTCGGTCATCAACGAGATATATGGAATACCTGCTTCGTCCAATAGTGAGAGTTTGGCAGAAGTCTTGGCCATTTGCATAAGGCTAAAACCTGCTTCCATCATTCTTGCACCACCTGATTTGGAAATCATCAAAAAGGGAACCTTGTGTTTTAATGCGTAATCAATTGCCCTGGCAATTTTCTCACCTACCACAGAACCCATAGATCCACCTATGAAATTAAAATCCATACAGGTGATCACGATGTCCAAACCGTTTAACTTGCCTACGCCCGTTCTGGCAGCATCCTTCAGATTAGTTTTGGCTATGGTGTCTTTGATTCTTACAGGATAGGGTTTGCTATCTACAAAATTCAAAGGATCACCAGAGATCATGTCCTTGTCCAATTCCTTAAATTGGTTGTCATCAAATAAAATCTCAAAGTATTCCTTCGATCCTATTTTTACATGGTAGTCATCATCTGGACAAACGTAGGAATTGTTTTTCAACTCCCGGGTGTGAATGATATTCCCTTTCGGGGTTTTATACCACAATCCATCCGGAGTATCTTTCTTCTCTTCTGTTGAAGTTTTGATTCCGGCATCTTTTCTTTTAAACCAAGCCATAAAGTTTTGTTTAAATTATCCCAAACCAAATTGGGATTCCAAATTTATAGGTAATATCTGTTAAATAAAACCAAAATCTGTTTTCTCGAAAAGATTGCCTCAATTAATCTTCCTGTTTCCCTGTAGCTTTCTCCATTAATACCCTTGATTTAGGGAGTGAATTGGGTTGGGTTTTTTGTAGGTAAAGAAGTAGCTCTTCCCTTACCAAACACCTCAAATCGAATGCGGTTGGGCTATCCTTGGCACTCATTAGGCACCTCAATTCAATGGTTTTTTCTGTCCAATCGGTAACTTGGAGTACCTGTACTTTTTTATCCCAAAGAGGAGTGGCTTCCAAGATTTCTTTTAATTTAGTTTTTATTTCACCTACTGAAACAGTAGGGTCTACGTAAATGAATACCGTTCCCCATATAGCAGCTGTAGTTCTAGTCCAATTTTGAAATGGTTTTTCTATAAAGTAATTGATAGGTAGCACCAGTCTTCTTTGGTCCCAAATCTGAACGACCACGTAAGTAAGGTTGATCTCTTCTATCTTGCCCCATTCCCCTTCTACAACCACTACATCATCAATACGAATAGGCTGGGTAAAAGCAATCTGAAACCCTGCCAGTAAATTAGCGATAGATTTCTGTGCCGCAAAACCGATGATTATTCCTAAAATCCCTGCCGAAGTCAAAAGTCCAGTGCCAATTTTTCTAGCAGATTCGAAATTCATTAAAATAGCCGCAAAAGCAATGACCACAACTCCAATGATAAATAGTTTTCTGATAAAGGCAACCTGGGTAATTACCCTTCTTTCTCTAAGATTATCCTCCTTGTCATAGGTGAATTTTTCTAGAAAAATATGGCGTATTACATTTGAAAACTCAATAATAATCCATGTAAGGGTAATTATGGATAGAACAACAAAAAACCTTTGTCTACCGATATAGAGTAGGTTTGGTGGTGAGAAATAGGGCTCAATTATGGGGAAAACAGCAAAAAAGAAGCCCCACTTTAGTGATTGTGTAAATTTCCCAATCGATCTTTTAACCCTGCTGCTACTGGGCTTGTAGAACAACTTTACAATTTGCGGTAATGCAAATTGCAAAATTAAATGAATTAAGATCAACAGGCCTAAGCTGGTCCCTAAGAACAGTAAAGTGTCTTTTTCAATCATCTTGTTGAAGAAAATAATGAGGGGATTTTTATTAAAAAGAAAAATGTGTTGGGTCTTCTACCTTTACCATTGGTACTAAATATTTTTATAAATTAGGGTTTATTTCCGATGAAATCAATTTTCTATTTAACTTTAAGCCCTCAATAATAGATCCAAAACATGCAACTCACTTATCTATTCCTATTTTCCGCCATTATTCTGATAGGCGCGTATTTCACCTATGGTAAATATGTATTCAAAAAGTTCAAAATTAATGATGACAATATAGCCCCGTCCCACCGACTCAAGGATGGTGTGGATTATGTACCAAGTAAGCCAGTGGTAGTCCTTGGTCATCATTTTGCTTCAATAGCAGGAGCTGGGCCAATAGTAGGGCCAATAATAGCGGTTACCTTTGGTTGGATACCTGCTGTTATTTGGATATTGATAGGAGGTATATTCTTTGGTGCAGTCCATGATTTGGGAAGTATGGTGGCCTCTTTAAGAAACGATGGTAAATCTATAGGTGTTATAATTCAAAATACTATAGGTAAGAAAGGAAAAAGGCTTTTTATCCTTTTTAGTTTTTCAACTTTGATTTTGATTATTGCAGTTTTTGCAGACATTATAGCCAAAACTTTTATCAACAACCCGGGAGTGGCCTCTGCTTCTATTTTATTTATTTTACTGGCAGTGGTTTTTGGCTTTGTAATAAAGGTAACCGAAAACAAAAAGTCTGCATTCCTCATTGCTTCTGTAGTGGGGGTGGTAGTGATGTATTACTTCGTCTACCTGGGAATGCAAGTTCCTTTTGAACTCAATTACCAAACATGGATTTATATATTGCTCATTTATGCATTTATAGCTTCAGTGACTCCGGTATCAATGTTGTTGCAGCCAAGGGATTACTTGAATAGCTTCTTGCTATATGGATTAATTATTGCAGCTATAGTGGGTGTGGTAATTGCAAACCCAACCATAGTGATGGATACAGAGGTGCATATTACAAATGAAAACCTTGGATACTTGTTTCCAGTATTGTTTGTCACCATTGCCTGCGGTGCCATTAGTGGCTTTCACTCTTTGGTAGCATCTGGGACTACTTCCAAGCAATTGGATAAAGAAAGTGATGCCAAGGTTGTAGGCTATGGAGGGATGCTTATAGAGTCCTTTTTAGCAATTATTTCTGTTGGAGCAGTAATCGTATTAAGCCGTACAGATTATTTGTCAAGATTAGGTGAGGAAGGCCCTGTGCCTTTGTTTGCCGATGGTTTAGGGGCGATTATTTCTTCCATGGGGATTTCTGAGACTTTTGCCATTGGATTCGTAGCCCTCACAGTTTCGGCTTTTGCATTAACAACCCTAGATACCTGTACCAGGCTAGCACGATTTACCCTTCAAGAGTATTTCGAAGATGTTGAACAGCCAATAGGTAAGAAAATCTCTCAAAACAGGTACATTTCCACCAGTGTTGTAGTTGTGCTGTCAGTGCTTTTATTGGGTAGTGGAGGGTTTGCTACCTTATGGCCGATATTTGGATCAGCTAATCAGCTTTTGGCTGCGCTTGCCCTCTTGACCATCTCTGTTTGGTTGATCAAAAAGGACATTAATCCGACCTTCGTGACCATACCAATGTTCTTTATGTTTACCGTTACATTGACATCACTAGGACTCTTTGCCTATCAAAATTTCCAGAAAAATGCCTATGTGCTTGCCTTTATCGCTGCGGTATTGTTCATTCTGTCCTTTGCATTGATTTTCCTTGCTAGAAAAAGCTTGATTAAAGAAGTCAATAAGTCCAAAGAGTTAGTAAATTAAAAAAGTCGCCCCATCAAATGAACATTAAGTCCTTTTGATGGGGCGACTTTAACTAGAAATAAAAAACATTAAACAGATCCATGGACGACAGCTAAGGTCAATTTGGAAAGTTAATGTATGGCCATAAATAGCCAGCTCAATTTAACCCGAATTATGTAATAAGATTTTTCCGCCCTGACAATTGTTAGGGGTAAAGCCTGTTCCGTGTTTACTGGAAGTATTGTAATCGCAAGATACCAGATTGTTTGAGGCGATTTCAGCATGCAGAAGATTTTCTATTGCATATTTCGGGTTTAAGCAGTGTTTTTTTCATGGCTTCAATTGTGAGTTGATTACATCAGGTAAATGAAGCTCAATTTTTTTGCGTTTAAATAAAGATGTTTAAAAGAGGTTGAATCCTACAGAGAGCATGATTTGATTTTGTCTTTGGTCAGTAGGTATTTCTCCAAACTTGTTCACTGAATTGGTCAATGGCCCTTCATATTTTAAATCAAGTAACAAATTTCCAATATCTACGCCTACACCTGCTTGGTAGCCAAAAGTGAAATCATCAGAAGGAGGAGCGTACTTAAGCACGGTATTTCCATCCCTAGCGGTAATGTCTCCATTTAGCATATAGCTAGCTATCGGCCCAGCTTGGATACGAAAGATGTTTCCTAACTTAACGCCCAACATAAATGGGACATCCAACCGATCAAATTCAGAATCATAACTGAAAGTATTGTCCTTGAAGGACCCACCAGTGTTGGTATAAAGAATTTCTGGTTGTAAGTAAACGGCGGCCAAATTGACGCGAGCGAAAATCCCCACATGATAGCCCATCTGGGAATCATCACCTTTAAACCCTTCTGAAACTTGAACATTACCCTGCGAAACACCAATTTTTGGTCCCACAGACAATATCTGCGCATTAAGCTGTGTCAGTCCTATTCCCGAGAGGAATAAAATAATCCATACTTTTTTCATTTTTTTGGCTTTAAGTTAAATAAATAGTGTTTTCTTTCAACTTATTTATAACTAATTCTATGCCGAATTATTATTTAACTGAAGAAAAATTTAAAATCAATTCAGGTTAAACTCTAAATTGAAAACAGGGTTACGTTGGGGTATGGAATCATTTCACGATCAGACTCTTTAGTTGCTATTTTCGATTTTAGCTGTCCTATGATACCTTGGCTTTTATATTGTGTAACGATCTCTTTGGAGTTGAGGAAAAGCAGGTTTAATCTGGGATTGGAAGAAAAACTTTCAATATAAAGCATAGAAAGTGTGCTTTTGGTCGTTATAATCTCTGTGCTATTTTTAAATTATCTGATTAATAGTTGCTTGTGTAATTTTGAACCACTTATATGAAAAGATTTTATTTTAAAACATTGGTTTTCACATGCATGACTTTATGCTTTTACTCTTGCGTGGAAACTACACCCGAAAACAAAGTAGATTTGTACTCAGGTGTTGGGGCAGCAAGGTGGGATGTAGGTAAATCCGCTAATTTTTTATTGTCCGACGAACTATTTACAGCCTTGGAATTGGAATTGGTTTATATGGAAGGATATAAACCCACTGTAAAAATGGTTGAATCCATGATTTCATTTTTAGGAAAATACGCCTTCAAACCTGAAGGTATTACGGTCATTGAGAAAGAAATTCCAGCCATGGACAAAGGCGAATACACTACAGAAGAGATAGCTAAAATTGAAGAGGATTACCGTCAACATTACAATGCAGGGAAAACGCTGTCTGTTTTTTTGTTGGTGGTGGATGGAGATTTTAAGAAGAATGATGAAAGCACTTTTACAATAGGGGCCGCTTATAGAAATACAAGTATAGTGTTGTTTGGAAATCGAATTGAAGAGAATTCAGGTGGATTTATTAAACCCAGTAAAGAAACTTTAGAAACCACAGTAGCCTTGCACGAATTGGGACACCTTATGGGGTTAGTAAATGTAGGTACGGATATGGTGGTCCCACATGAGGACCAGGAAAATGAAAATCACTGTGACAATGAGGATTGTTTAATGTACTGGGCAATTGAAACCAAAAGCATATTTAATTACATGCGTCAAACTGTCCCTACATTGGATGATAATTGCGAAATGGATCTTAGAGGGAATGGAGGTAGGTGATGATGTTTATCCCGAAATATGCAATAGACATTCTATTACGTGCTGAAATCGCTTCAAAATCAGTCACTTCGTTGCTGTTTTCAATTTCACCATAGCGGTGCTATGCTAAAATCTCCAAACAGTCTGGTTTTCTTGCGATTGCAACACTTCCCGTAAACACGGGACAGGCTTCACCCCTGACCATTGTCAGGGCGGAGAAATCCTATTACATAATCCGGGTTTATAGTTATTACCCGTATAGAACTATTTGCAAATGTTAATCACAGTAATACAGTCAATCTTGATGGGGCTGTGGATAAATAAAGTTATAGCTGTGTGCATTGAAAACACTTAAAATACAAAGGCAATCCTTTTGGCTGCTATTTGAAAGCGTTTAAAAAGAGCTGTAATAGGTTATTACAGCTTTGGATAATGATGGGGACACTATTTCCGGATAGTGTTTAATGGTTTTAGGTTGAGACCGTATTTAGATTTTTTTCGATTAGTCCTTTACTTCTTCGTAATCGATATAATCTCCACCAGTGATGGTGCCAGACCTTTTTTTGCTGTCTTTGGGGACAAAATCAACATTTACATTACCGTCCTTAGGTTGGTTTCTTTTTTTTGTTTCTTCCCTTTGTGCTTCCTTAACCTGGTCTGCAAATTTTTTAAGTTTACTGTTTAGAAAAAACTTAAACAAACTAGAGAAGACCCAGCCTAGTGCAATAAAGAATATAATTATTTTTAAAATCATGGTAATCAATTTTGAAAACTCACTAATTCGATTCAAGCAAAACAAAGTGCTTAATCCAATAACGGAAAATCATCACTTAGCATTCAATATTAAGCGAAAAAAAATACAAAAACCAATCCAAAGAGCAGTAAAAGCACATTAAGCAAAGCTACCTAGACTGAGTTTTAGTCCGGGTAGCTTTGTCTAATATTGGTTTTATCTACTTAAGTATAGGTTTCTTTCCGCATAAATTTTCAGGAAAAAATCGTCCATCAAGTCATCGATGAAATAAATGGCTTCACCAGTTGATTTCATTTCAGGGCCTAGTTCTTTGTTTACATTCGGGAATTTATGAAAAGAGAACACAGGTTCCTTGATCGCATATCCTTTTTTCACAGGTTTGAAATCAAAGTCTGAAACTTTCTTATCCCCAAGCATTACTTTGGTAGCAAAGTTTACATAAGGTTCCTGATAAGCTTTACAAATAAATGGAACTGTACGTGAGGCTCTTGGATTTGCTTCAATTACATAAACTTTATCATTTTTGATTGCAAACTGAATGTTTATCAATCCTTTTGTCTCTAAAGCCAATGCGATTTTCTCAGTAATCGTCTCAATTTGACGAATGACGAGATCACCAAGATTGTACGGAGGTAATACAGCATAGGAATCTCCAGAATGAATACCGGCAGGTTCTATGTGTTGCATTATCCCAATGATATAAACACTTTCACCATCACAAATAGCATCTGCTTCGGCTTCTATGGCACCTTCAAGGAAGTGATCTAGGAGGATTTCGTTGTTTGGAATATCGCGAAGTACAGTTACTACATGTTCTTCAAGCTCCTTTTCGTTGATTACAATTTTCATTCCCTGTCCACCAAGAACATAAGAAGGTCTTACCAATAAAGGGAAACCAATCGTTTTGCAAAGTTCTAGCGCCTCATCCGTTCCATGAATGGTTCCGAATTCAGGGTAAGGGACGTCATTTTCTTTCAGAAGTTTAGAGAATCTACCTCTATCCTCTGCCAGATCTAGTGCTCTATAGCTGGTGCCAAGGATTGGAATATTGTATTTGTCTAGCTTCTCAGCCAATTTAAGGGCTGTTTGACCACCTAATTGTACGATAACGCCTTCTGGCTTCTCATGCAAGATGATCTCATAGATATGTTCCCAAAAAACAGGTTCAAAGTATAATTTATCAGCAATATCAAAATCAGTAGAAACTGTTTCAGGATTACAGTTGATCATGATGGTTTCATAACCACATTCCTTGGCTGCAAGTACTCCATGTACACAAGAATAATCAAACTCTATTCCCTGACCAACCCTGTTTGGGCCAGACCCTAGTACTACAATTTTCTTTCTGTCAGAAACCTTTGATTCATTTTCTTCTCCGAAAGAGGAATAGAAATAAGGGGTTTGTGCTTCAAATTCAGCAGCACAGGTGTCAACGAGTTTAAAAACCCGTTTAATGTTCATTTCATCCCGTCTTTTATTAAAGACTTCACTTTCCATACAACCCAATAGGTGGGCAATTTGCCTGTCGGCATACCCTTTGTGTTTGGCTGTTTTCATCAGATCAAAGCTGATGCTTTGTAGTGTTTCCTTGGCAAGAGTATTGTCTAGGTGAACCAACTCTTCAATCTGCTTCAAAAACCATTTGTCAATTTTCGTCAGGTCTTGAATTGTTCGGAATGAAATGCCCAACTTGAAAGCATCATAGATATGGAAAAGCCTGTTCCAGCTTGGATTAGCTAAACTATATAATATTTCATCCTGGTTTTTGAGCTCTTTTCCATCTGCTCCTAGGCCATTTCTCTTGATTTCCAGAGATTGACAGGCTTTTTGAAGGGCTTCCTGGAAGTTTCTTCCAATGCCCATCACTTCACCTACAGCTTTCATGGAAAGTCCTAGTTTTCTATCAGAACCTTTGAATTTGTCAAAATTCCAACGTGGAATTTTCACGATCACATAATCTATCGCAGGTTCAAAAAAGGCAGAGGTACTTCCTGTGATTGAATTTTTTAATTCATCAAGATTGTAACCCACAGCAAGCTTAGCTGCTACTTTCGCTATAGGGTATCCTGTAGCCTTTGATGCAAGGGCCGATGATCTAGATACCCTAGGGTTAATTTCAATACCTATGATAGTTTGATTATCGGGACTTACAGAAAACTGAACATTACAACCTCCTGCGAAATTCCCAATGCCATTCATCATTCGAATGGCCAAATTTCTCATTCGTTGGAATACTGGGTCAGGCAATGTCATGGCTGGAGCTACAGTGATAGAATCTCCTGTATGCACTCCCATAGGGTCAAAGTTCTCTATAGAACATATCACCACCATATTTCCTATACTGTCTCTCAATACCTCTAATTCGTATTCTTTCCATCCAAGAATACTTTGTTCTATAAGTACTTCATGGGTAGGTGAAGCTTGAAGTCCAGCACTTAATGCCTTTTCAAAATTGTCAGGACCGTCTACAAATCCACCTCCAGTACCACCTAGAGTATAAGAAGGCCTGATAACTAATGGAAAGCCAATTTCTTGGGCAATTTCCTTGCCTTGCAAAAAGGAGGTAGCTGTACGACCAATACATACGTCAACCTCTAATTCTTCCATTAAAGCCTTAAATTTTTCCCTGTTTTCGGCAGTTTCAATAGCGTCGATATCAACACCTATCATTTTGGTGCCGAATTTTTCCCAGATACCAGCATTGTCACAATCAATTGCCAAATTTAGAGCCGTTTGACCACCCATGGTGGGGAGTACACAGTCAATGTCCGGATGCTCTTGTAAAATTTTAATGATCGATTTTTTCTCAAGTGGCAAAAGGTATACATTGTCTGCAGTCACCGGATCGGTCATAATGGTTGCAGGGTTGGAATTGATAAGGGTTACTTTTATGCCCTCTTCCCTTAAAGACCTGGAAGCCTGGGATCCTGCATAATCAAATTCACAAGCCTGCCCGATTACAATTGGGCCGCTTCCGATAATAAGTACATGTTTGATGCTACTGTCTTTTGGCATGCTTGATTATGTTTTGAAATAGTTTACTATTGGCTAAATTGGGGCAAAATTAATCAAATTTATTGAACATCCACGTGAATTCTTAATTTTACGCTATTCAAATCACAACTAATATCAATAGCGTCCTAAATAAAAAATGAGAGGTCCCATTTTTTGCCCAAAATAGTTATTTTGGGTTTGCACCAAAAAACAAGAACCTCTCATGTGTAATATTACATTGTTTTCACAGATTATTAAAAAGATTGACCGTTCAATTTTCAAGAAATTGGTAAAAGAAAAGCAAACAGATAAGGGTTGCAAGGGATTTGACAGCTGGACGCATCTGGTTTCGATGTTGTTCTGCCATTTTGCCAAAAGCACATCGGTAAGGGATATTTCCAATGGGCTTCGGTCTGCCACTGGGAACCTTAACCATCTTGGCATTACCAAAGCTCCATCCAAATCAAGTATCAGCTATCAAAACAAACGAAGGGATTCGGATCTTTTCAGGGACCTTTACTATTCACTGTTGGGAAGTTTAGGACAGCAGGCATCTGTCAAGAGGTCCAAACTCAGGATCAAGGTTCCTGTTTATTTGCTGGACGCCACAGTGATTAGCCTTTGCCTTTCGGTGTTTGATTGGGCTACTTTCCGTACCAAAAAGGGAGCTGTAAAGATGCATACGCTGCTGGAATATGACGGTAAACTCCCTGTTTACGTGAATATTACCGAAGGGAGTGTCGGTGACAATAAGGGAGCTTACAACATCCCCCTGGAAAAAGGGTCGGTGATCGTCGCAGACCGGTATTACAATGACTTCCCTATGCTCAACGTCTGGGACAGCAAGGGGGTGTTCTTCGTGATCAGACACAAAGGCAACCTTGCTTTCAGTTCCATCAAAGAACGGGAACTTCCCACAACAACCGCCCAGCATGTGCTCAAAGACGAAGAAATCGAACTGACCAACCCACAGTCCAAAGCCAAATATTTTGGAAGGCTTAGAAGAGTGGCTGTGTGGGATGAGGAAAACGGGCAGACCATAGAACTGATTACCAATAACTTTGCTTGGGCAGCGCAGACCATTGGGGACCTCTACAAATCAAGATGGGAAATTGAAGTGTTTTTTCGGGACATTAAACAACTATTGCATATCAAAACCTTTATCGGGACCTCCAAAAATGCGGTAATGATCCAGATATGGACGGCATTGATCACCATCCTTCTACTCAAAGTCATGAAGGCAACAGCAAAATTCGGGTGGCACCTATCCAATCTGGTCGCCTTTATCCGGCTCAATATTTTTGTTAAAATCGAACTGCAAAAATGGCTTGATAGTCCATTTATCGAACCCGACAAACCACCCCAGAATGTAGTACAGGGGGTTCTGTTTTCTTAAGCTACTTAAAAGATGCCTAATTGCTATCCAAATACAGACCAAATGATAAATCAAAAATTATTTAGGACAGCATTGAACTAATATTTTTTGTTTGTGCTCAATAGAAGCAATCGTCTTTATGTTGCTTTTCAATACTTCCGCCAAATCAAGCGTTTATTTAATTGTTAATTATCAATTGTTAATTAACAATTAGCTCATTAACCATTAACAATTATTGAATTAACCATTACCCCATTAACCATTAATAATTATTCCATTAACAATTATCCAATTAAGTTGCTTTCTCATAGCTTTTTGTAGCGTTTACACGGTTGCTTGCGTCTTAAAAGAAAAAGACCGAAGGATTATGAAAACGAAAATGTAAACTATATATTTAAATGTGTTTTTAATCCTTTCTTTTTACCCAGGTGGGGTTTACATTCAAAATTTAATTAAGATGAAGAACGTAGTAGGTTTTAAAAGTAGATGGATGGTTTTGGTAGGCATGGTTTTTCTTTTACCGGTTCTCGGCGGATGCCAGGACGAGGAATTACCGGAGGGCGAGATCCGCTTAAGTGAAATCCAAGACAACCCTGACTATGCGTCTCTTCCTTTTGTTGGCACCCAGTGGAAACTGATCGGATTTGTGGATGGGAGACGGGAGAGGTTAAGATTAACAGAACCCACCAATGAAAATAGTTATACAATTACATTTCTTACAAATGGTGAATTTTCAGGAACTACCTATGCGAACGGGATGGCTGGGAAATATGAAGCTTCTGAAATCGACAGCAGTTTGAAAATTCTAGAATTTGGATTGAAATCGTTTGCGGGAGAAATACATGACAGCCCGATGTACACCGAATCATTAAAGAATTCTAGCGATTTTAATCTATCTCCCAAGGGGTTGGCCCTCTACTACGATTCACAAAAGTTCATGCTATTCAAACCCCAATAAGTGGTAGTTTTAATTACCAAAACAATCTTTAAATAAAACTTTATTTAAAGATTTTGAGTATATTTAAATATGCAGATCGAAAGAACAAATGAAGAGATTTTGATTCGGGTTCCCTCAGAAACTGACCTAGTGGGCTTACAACGCATTTTGGACTATATTAGGTTCAGGGGAATCGCGTCAAAAAGTAAAGCCAGTCAAATACAAATTGATAAGCTGGATATGGTTTCAAAATCATCTTGGTGGGATCAAAATAAGGAAAAATTCCTCAAGTGAAAGTTGTTGTTGACACCAAGATAGTTTTCAGTGCTCTCCTGACACCAAATGGGTCAATTAGTGATATTCTGCTAAATTCCTCTGGAACTTTTGATTTCTTTACGCCCACTTTTTTATTGGAAGAATTGGCACACCATCATCAGAAACTTTTAAAATTATCAGCCTATTCTGAACAAGACCTTTCTTTCATGAAAAGAATGGTTTTAAAAAAAATTGAATTTATTGATTTGGAATTGATAAGCGATCTCTTCTGGAAGAAAGCAATCAAGATGACCACTCCAATAGATGAGTTTGATGCTCCATTTGTTGCATTGAGCTTAGCGTTAGGAGCTTCTCTTTGGACGGGTGACAAAAAACTCGCAAAGGGATTGAGGCTACAAAAAATTGATTGGGCTGTGAATACTGCAGACCTAGAAGTAATTAGGGATAGAAGCTGAAATTTACATTGATCTTCATTTTCACAGTCTACAGGTTTTCTTCTCGGTCAGGTTTTTAATCCTTTAGAAAACCATGCGAGGTAAGCATAGCACTTACCGAAACGCCTTTTGTTCCCGGCATTATAAATGCCTCGTTTGCGTAAACAATCAGACACCTGGGATGTAGTTGCAAACAACACCCAGTTCGGGCTTTTCAATGCTTCCTCCAAATCAAGCGTTTATTTTTAATGATTAATTATTAATTATCAAATGTTAATTTACAATTACCACATTAACCATTAACAATTATTGAATTAACCATTACCCCATTAACAATTAACCATTATGTCCCCCTTATGAAATCGGGTATCTTTTACCGTTGCTAGCTATTTGATGAGGATGATATTTCAACTATTTTTGGGATAAATCCGAACAATACAATAGGCTATCTTATACATAGAAAAACCAATTCAATATAAATCTCCATTGCTATTTGGAGATTTTCTTGAGGGTTTCCCTGCTTATTACGATTCCTGTGGTATAGACCGGGTTTAAATTTTATAAAGTAAACAGCTTATTGGTAAAAGAAAGCGTTATGAGAAATGTTAAAACCGGTGACTATGGTGCAGCAGTAGCAAAAATTGATGCCGCCAACGCGGAAGATCCGAACCTGGAAGAAGTAAAAGGGGATAAAGTGCCCAAAGAGCTGTTGTATGGGAAGCGGATGGCCGACATGATGGAAGAAACTTACCCGGAAGCAAATGAAGTATTAAAGCTAGCTGCGAGAAGTCAGCATATTCGGCGTTGGGAAATTCCAAGGGATTCCTATCCTATGGACCGAAAAGGCTATTTGCTATGGAGAACCAACCTCAAGGGGTTTCATGCCAATCTTGCCAGGGAAATCTTGCAAAGCAGCGGTTATGACGCTTCCGCATTACAAAAAATTGATGATTTAATTAACAAACGCAGATTGAAATCAGACCCTGAGACACAGGCGCTCGAGGATGTGGTATGTCTGGTGTTTTTAAAATACTATTTTGATGACTTCATTGCGAAGCACGAAAATGAGGAAGAAAAACTCATTGACATCTTACAGAAAACCTGGAAAAAGATGTCTCCAAAAGGCCATGAAAAAGCCTTGTCTTTAAACCACTCAGAGCGAGCATTGGCTTTGATTAACAAGGCTTTGGCTTAGGCTTTATTTGTATTTTGCTGTTTTATAAACTTTTACATCTTTAGCGATAGCAGAAAGTATGGCTTCTTTACTCATGGTTGGGTGCTTGTGGCCATGCTCAGCTCCCCCTAAGTCGTATTCACAATGTAGGATTTTAGGAAGACTGCCCATAAATCCTGGGTGCTCTTGTAAAAGTTCGAATTTCACATTTCCTTCTCCATAGGGAACATTAATCGGCCTGTCACCTTTGTTATCAACCTTCCCCCAGACATAATCCTTTAAATCAAAACTTCTTATTTGATCACTGATCATGTGGAAAACATTTTCATATGATTGATAGCCTTCTACAGATGCATGACGCAAATCAAACTGCACCCCAATATGATCAGGGTTGATGTCTTTCAATAAATGGTAAATTTCCCAAACAGAACCACCTATTCTTGTGCCTGCATGGTTTTGATAATGGCCTGTTACCCCATGTTTCTTGTGCAACTCAGCCAATTGCTTCATGGAAGCATTGAGGGATTTTAATTCCTTGATGATATTTTTGGTGGTAAATGGAAGATAGCCCATGCGGTAATCGGTGATTCCTTCGCCGGAAATGGTCCTAAGGAATTCATCCATATCAGCCATTTGATTGAGGTTCATTTCAGTGGTCAGTACCGGCCGCTTTAAGCCCAAAGTTTCACTCTTTCTGACAATTATGGGCAGCTTTTGCTTTATTTCATCCGTATTAAAAAAACCATTTTTCCTTACAGGTAAATCAACTCCGTCAAAGCCTAAAGATTTGACCGTTTCAGGCACCTGCTCCAAAGGAAGCCATTGGAGGGCTTTTGTGAATAGGTAAAAAGGTGATGGAGCTGCTGCTTTCTTTGAGTCCGGCAATAGATTTTTTAAAAAGTCTAGTTGCGGAGTTAATATACCTGTTCCTGCTACAGCCATTATTTTCTTTACGGAAGATCTTCTGTTCATTTGGGGCTTATTTGTCTGTGAAATATGGAATACAAGTTACTATTTTGCATTTATTGTATCAATAGTTTTTATTTTAACTTAAGGATTTTCAAAATTATAGATTATATCCAGTACAGGAGAAAGGCTCATGCCTCCAGGATTTAGCCCCGGCTTTCCTTCTGGAATCTCTAAGCCTAACCTTTCATAATATTTTTCCCATACAGGAAAAGTCTTACCAATATCTGGATCTTTAAATGTCATCGGAGGAGTGTCGAAAATAGGCAAGCCACCATTGGCGTTCATAAAAGAGAAATGGATAAGCTCTGAACAATAATAGGCGTCATTTTCTAAATTAAAGGCCTGGTCGTAAGGTTTTCCTTTTAGGGTTTTTCCAAAGGCAATGGCATCTGGAATCAGGTCTTGGTAAGATGGCTTAAGCCTTCCGACGTGCACTTTTGGCTTGCCTTCTTCAGTTGTATAGCGATTTAAGAAATCTTCTAGGGCTGTGATTTGTACACCTTGATTCACCGCTTCCAATACCCTCCAATTACCATTTTCCTCTATTAGAATCCCATTGTGTGAAAAGGAATGGCCATTGTAACCAGCAGTAACTTTTTTAATGGCATCACAAAAATCTCCACAATCTCCATTTTGGAATAAGATGTCACCTGCCTGCCACTTGTTCCATTGGGGTTTTGACTCACAGCCTAAGAATAGCAAACCAAAAACAAGTAAAATTACTGTCGTTGAATTTTTCATGGTTAGGCCAGCATAAAAAAGAGTAGGGATACAGCTAGGATTAAAGTCATTTTTTTTGCTTTATCCTTTTGTGGATCACTTATTTTCTTCCTACGTAGAACCAATACAGCCAGACTTAATCCCAGTAACTGTAAGCCTATACCTACCCCGGTGAACAAGCCCATATAAGGCATGTCGGGATTAAACAGTGCTTTAATAACCAATGGGACCAATGCAAAAATGATACCTACCATGCCTGACTGAAAGGATTGCTTTAGCAGATCCTCAGGTCCTTTTTGCTTTGTATTCATTGCTTTTTCTTTTTTCTATTTTCAAAATAAGTGGCTAATTCATCACCGCTTTTGGTATTGAGGGTCATGGCTTTTGTCAGGCCGCCTTTGCGTCCGGCAATTACGCCGAATTTCATGTGAGCGACACCAGCTTTTTCGTGGGCATCAGGATTAATGGACAGGATGACACCTTGATCCATTGCGTAGCTTACCCATCTCCAATCAAGGTCCAATCTCCATGGGTTGGCATTGATTTCTATAACCACATCATGGACTGCACAAGCATCAATTACAGCACGGTGATCGATGGGGTAACCTTCTCTTCTTAGAAGAAGGCGTCCAGTAGGATGCCCTAAAATTGTCGTATATGGGTTTTCAATGGCTTTGAGCAAGCGTGCAGTTGCTTTGTTGATGTCCATGCTTAATCCAGAATGAACAGATGCAACTACATAATCAAAAGTGGCCAGAACTTCATCAGAATAATCAAGGCTACCATCAGTGAGGATGTCACTTTCTATACCTTTAAAAACACGAAATGGCTTTAAAGATTCATTGAGCCCATCTATTTCCTTGTGCTGCTGGTGGATACGGTCCTCATCCAAGCCATTAGCATAAAAAGCAGATCGGCTATGATCGGCTATCCCGAAATACTCAAAACCTTCCGATTTGCAAAATTCTGACATTTCTTTTAAGCTATGCTTGCCGTCACTGTAAGTGGAATGGTTGTGCAAGGGTCCCTTAAGATCTTCCAATGTCAATAATTCATCCAAGGAATGAGTTTTTACCCAGTCCAATTCGCCTGTACCTTCTCTTAGAGGTGCTGGTATATATGGTAAACCGGCCTCTTTATAGGCTTCCTCTTCAGTTTTAAAAGTACCTTTATAAAACAATTCTCCAAGTGGCAAGCCATTTTCTGTGGGGTGAAGAAGATGCACCTTTGAAGATGATTTGAGTAATTTTTGTTTAATGAAATCTTTTTTAGCAGCCAGGGTTATTAGAACCTTGATATCAGGGTTTTCCATTCTGCCTTCCCATCGGTAAGGGCTTAAGTTTTCCGTGTTCTGAATCAACCCGTCAACCTTGTTAATTGCTTCAAGAGAATAACTAGGTTTGTCTGAGCCGATTAAAAAAGTAATGCAATCAATAATCTCCGCCTCCATCTCAAAATCACCTACTACTGCTACAGTATCTTGGCTCAAGGCTTCGCGCAATCGATCAAGTAATTCTTTTGCTGGTTGTTCAATATCTGCATATAACCATTTCCCCTGATTTGAGGCTTTGTATTCAAGCGCTTGTATGATACTGTCTTGGGTCTTTTGTCCAAAGCCTTTTATTTTTGCCACTTGGCCTGATTGGCAGGCTTCCATTAATTCATGGGTGGAAGTAATGTTTAATTCCTTCCAAAGTGTTTTGATCTTTTTGGGGCCAAGTCCTTTTATTTCTAAAATTTCCAAAATCCCATTTGGAGTTTCTTCCAGAAGTTTATCCAAAAGCTCATGGCTACCTGCCTCTTGAATAGCGAGGATGGCCTCTGCGATTCCTTTGCCGATAGCGGGGAATTTCTGTAGTTCGTCCAGGTTTAGGTTAGCAATCGGCTTGCCTTCTCTTTCAATACTGTTGATGGCAGATTGATATCCCCTGATTTTAAATGCATTCTCTTCATGCAATTCCATCAATTGCAAGGTTAATTTGAGGGTCTTGACAATTTGTTTGTTATCCAAGGTGTTTCGAGATCTGTTGAGTACCCGACAAATGTCCTAAATAATTGTTTCAAAATAAAATCATATGTCTTATCTTATGGTGTAAATCAATCGATCCTATTGATAAATTGACTTACTTTAATTCCAGTCGGTTTATTTGTGTTCTATTTCTTCCAATAGCGATTGGTACACAAGTGCCGGATACAAGAATATACCAACTAATGATAACTGGCATAAACAATTCCCATTGAAAATGGGACAGCACTTATTGAATCTGAACAATTAAATGTTAGGTAAAGTTGGTATTGTATACTACAGCAAAACCCTTAAGGAATGTTAAAACAAATCCTATTATTTACAATTGGCTACCTGATATCGGTGGGAGGGGCTCTTGCACAAGTTCAGTTCACGCAAAGGTTTGAGGTGGAGACCCATTGGTCAGATGAAGATTTTTTTGTATTGCCTAGAGAAGGAGGTTTGGTAGGCTTTAGAATGAAGCCTGAAACGCCTTTTGCTAGAAAGGATGTTTTTCAATATTTTACTACTGATTATCAGTTGAAAGGGGAAGGACCTCTGGAGAAGAAATTGGAAGATCTGTATTCCTTGGTAGGGTTTGACCTGGATCGTGATTTGTTGTATGTGTTATTTGATAAAGGATCTCAATACAACGAGGAGAAAGCGATATTTGAAATAAACCTTGAGAATAGAAAACTGGCAGAGATCGAGCTTTCCAGTATTCTTGAAATGGAGCTTCAGGATTTTCTGGTGTTTAATCGAAAGGCGGTTTTTATGGGGAAATACGATTACCGTCCCGTAATTCAGATATTCGATATTGTCTCCAAAGAAGTGATTACTGTACCTGGGCTTTTTGAAAAGGATGCGAGGATTTTACAAATGAGAAAAGATCCTGAGTTGAATGTCTTTGATGTGGTAATGAGTAGAAGGGATTCCTACAAAAATAAAATTGTTTCAATTTTGACCTATGACACCAATGGCAACAAGCTAAGGGAGGTTAAGATTGAGGATTTAGGAAATCCCTCCATGGAGATTGTTGAAGGTCTTTTGACTTCCTCTACCAATTACAAGCAAGCTTTGATTGGGCCCTATGGATTGAAGAAAAAAGAAGCCTATCAAGGTTTGTACTTTACTAAAATTAATGAGTTCGGAGAATATACAAACAGGTTCTACAATGTGTCTGATTTTGAAAATTTCTACAATTATCTACCGGAGAAAGCACGTGATAATAGGTGGAAACGAATAAAGAAAAGGCTTGATAAAGGCAAAAACACCCCAATTAGAAATGTGCTAGTCACCCGAGAGATTCAGGCCTTAGATGGTTATTACCTTGTATACAATGACCATTTTATTTCCTCTTCTTCCAAGTATGTACCCAGAGATGGGATGTATGCAAGCAACTTTTATAGATTGAATCCAATGATGGGGGGCTATGGGGGAATGTATAACCCTTTGTGGTTAGATCCTCGCTTTCGAAGTTCACAAACATTGGACGAGTACAAGTTCCTTGCTGCTCAATTTATTTTATTGGATGAAGAGGGCGATATTGTATGGGACAATTCACTTAGTTTAGAAAATGCAAACCGGGCTGAGCCCATGAAGTTTGGAGAGGTGGTTTTTGATGGAAACAGTTTGTTCTACATGTACCTTGATGAGAAGGAGTTGATGTTGAGTCAAATCAATAAAGGTGAAGTGGTAATGGAAAACGAGCCCTTCCCAATAGAGCTTATAAATGAAAATGAAAGAATTTCTGAAACCAGGGAAAGTAGCCTACAGCTCATTTGGTGGTATGACAATTATTACCTACTTAGTGGTAAACAAAGGATAAGGTATCAGGGTGAAGATGGAAGGGAAAAAAGTCGAGAGGTGAATTTTTTCACCAAAATAAAAGTGGATGATTTTATATAGAGCCATTAAGCCCCAATAAATAATTTATATATTTGCCTCAAATTTTAATCATGCAAAAAAGACTTGTTCTTGACCAGACCCAGATATCGCTAACCATCAGCAGGTTTTGTCATCAATTGATAGAAAACCATGATGATTTTGATAATACGGTCCTTTTAGGGCTTCAGCCAAGAGGTGCTTTGGTGCTGGATAAAATCATTCAGCGCATGAAGGAAATCCAAAATATTTCTTTGGAATATGGATATCTTGATGCCACCTTTCATAGAGATGACTTCCGGAGAAGAGATCTTCCCTTAAGGGCAAATGAAACTAAAATTGATTTTTTAATTGAAAATAAAAAGGTGGTTTTGGTAGATGATGTTCTTTACAAAGGTAGATCTGTCCGAGCAGCTATGGATGCGATGATAGCCTTTGGGAGACCCCAAAAGGTGGAATTAATGGTGTTGATCGATAGAAAATTCACCAGAGATTTCCCTATCCAACCCGATTACTGCGGCAGGCAGGTCAATACACTGGAAAGCCAATATGTAAGTGTAGAGTGGCAATCTAGAGGATTTGAAAAGGATGCCATTTGGATCACTGAAAAAGAAAGTAATTAATACCAATGGAGCAGCTTAGTACCAGACATTTATTGGGAATTAAAGACCTGAGTCCGGCAGATATTCAATTGATTTTTGATACAGCAGATAATTTCAAAGACATTTTGAATAGGCCAATCAAAAAGGTGCCTTCCCTAAGAGACATAACAATCGCCAATGTTTTCTTTGAAAATTCTACCAGGACAAAACTGTCCTTTGAGTTAGCAGAAAAAAGACTTTCCGCAGATGTTGTGAATTTCGCATCAGCCAGTAGCTCCGTAAAAAAAGGGGAAACACTGATAGACACTGTAAATAATATATTGGCCATGAAGGTTGATATGGTCGTGATGAGGCACTCCAGTCCAGGAGCGCCTCATTTTTTGTCCAAGCACATCAAAGCCAATATCGTCAATGCAGGAGATGGAACCCATGAACACCCTACACAGGCTTTGCTTGATGCTTTTTCTATCCGTGAAAAACTTGGTGATGTAGCTGGGAAAAAAGTGGCAATTATAGGTGACATCTTACACTCCAGGGTTGCGCTTTCCAATATTTTCTGTCTACAGAAATTGGGGGCAGAGGTGATGGTCTGCGGTCCTATCACATTACTGCCCAAATACATTGCCGATTTAGGTGTGAAAGTGGAGCATGATGTGTTTAAAGCATTGCAATGGTGCGATGTGGCCAATGTGTTAAGGATACAGCTAGAACGTCAACAAATAAAATATTTCCCTTCTTTAAGAGAATATTCTTTGTACTACGGGATCAACAAACAGCTTCTAAATCGTTTAGATAAAGAAATAGTAGTGATGCATCCGGGACCAATCAATAGAGGGGTAGAACTAAACTCTGATGTGGCAGATTCTGAACATGCCATCATACTACAACAAGTAGAAAATGGTGTGGCCATCAGAATGGCGGTATTGTATTTGCTTGCAGGAGTACGTTAGTGCAATTCATTCAAATGTTGATTTTAGCATTCCATTGAGAAGTTTGCTTTAGGGCTGTTTTACACTCACATGTCCTTTTGTATTATATTTCATTAAAAATAAATCCATGATATACAATTCAATTATTGAAACGATAGGAAATACCCCTTTAGTCAGGTTGAATAAACTAAATAAAGGTATAGAAGGAGAAGTATTAGTGAAAGTAGAATACTTCAATCCAGGCAATTCCATGAAGGATAGAATGGCAGTAAAAATGTTGGAGGATGCCGAAAATGAAGGGCTTATAAAACCTGGAGGAACCATTATTGAAGGAACAAGTGGGAATACCGGGATGGGACTTGCCCTTGCGGCAATTGCCAAAGGATACAAGTGTATCTTTACCATGGCTGACAAACAGTCAAAGGAAAAGATTGATATTTTAAGAGCAGTAGGAGCAGAAGTTATTGTTTGTCCTACCAATGTGTCTCCAGAGGACCCAAGGTCTTATTATGCGGTGGCCAAGAAATTAAATGAGGACATACCCAATTCCTTCTATCCCAACCAGTACGATAACCAGTCCAACTGGAAAGCTCACTATGAAACTACCGGCCCTGAAGTGTGGAGGGATACTGAAGGAAAGATAACACATTTTGCTGCAGGAGTAGGTACGGGAGGTTCTATGTCCGGCACGGCCAAATACTTAAAAGAGCAATCTGAGAAAGTGGTTTCAGTAGGTATAGATACCTATGGATCAGTTTTTAAAAAATACAAAGAGACTGGAGAGTTTGACGAAAATGAGGTTTATCCCTACCTGACTGAAGGAATAGGAGAAGATATCTTGCCAAAAAATGTAAATTTTTCTGTTATTGATCATTTTATAAAGGTCACGGATAAGGATGCTGCCGTGATGACCCGCCGACTTGCTAGAGAAGAAGGTTTATTCGTGGGTTGGTCTTGCGGTTCAGCTGTTCATGGGGCACTTGAATATGCTAAAGAGAATCTTAAGAAAGGTGATGTAATGGTGATTTTGCTACCTGATCACGGTACCCGTTATTTAGGCAAAGTTTACAATGATGATTGGATGAGAAATCATGGGTTTTTGGAAGACAAAGCCTTTGGAACTGCTAGAGATATTGTGAATTTAAGAACGGAAGGATATCAATTGGTGGTTGTAAATAAGAATGATAAAATCAAGGATGCGATTGCCATTATGAATGACAAGAGCGTTTCTCAGATTCCTGTAATGGAGGAGGGGCAAGTGGTAGGCAGTCTTACAGACAATAAGCTTTTGTTGAAAATAATTGAAAATCCAGCATTAAAAGACGCAAAAGTAGAAGAGGTGATGGAAGATTCTATGAAATTTGTAGCCCTAGATAGTACATTGGATGTTCTCTCATCTATGGTAGAAAGAGAAAAGGCGGTTTTGGTAAGGGACGAAAAGCACCGCGTTCATATCATTACTAAACATGATATTTTGGCTGCTATCACCAAGTAATAATTAATAAGGCATACAGCATAGATAAATCAATATGGACAAAAAACATTTAGATCGGATCGTTGAAGGAAATTTTGATTTTGACATTGTAGAAGCGCTAAAAGAAGGATGGGAAACCTATCGCAAGGTGACTATATATTCCATCTCTTTTACCCTTTTAATTCTTTCGCTCCAGTTCTTGTTTATGTACTATGCGGAAGATTATATCTTTGTATTCTCATTTTTTCTGGCAGGGCCACTTTTTGCAGGCTTCTATTTAGTGGCAAATAAAGTCAGCCTAAATGAAACAGTTATTTACCCCGATTTTTTCAAGGGGTTCAGGTATTACCTACCAGTAGTTTTGGTTTGGATAGTGGGGCAAGTTATTACCGTATTGGGGGTTTTTGCTCTGATCTTACCAGGGATTTACCTGATGGTAGCCTATATGTTTGGTGTTTTGATTACTTTGTTTTCTGGGTTGGATTTCTGGCAATCGTTGGAATACAGTAGAAAAATCATTCATAAAAAGTGGGGCAAATTTTTCGTATTCGGATTGGCCTTAGCTCTGATGAATTTAATTGGGGCATTGGCCTTTGGTGTAGGCTTAGTGATCACTATTCCTGTTACTTATTATGCTATTTACCATGTTTTTGAAGGATTGAGTCAAGGTCTGCCTATTGAAGAGGAGTGATGCATTTGAGATTTGGTATCTCTTTTTTTGTTTTTTATACCACTATTTATTGAGATTTTTTAAAAAGGCCTTCATTTTCAAAGGTTTAAAGGCTTAATTTGTATTTGAAGCCAAATAAATCAGTAGTATTCACTAACCTGTTTCAGAAAGTGCAGTGATCAGAAGAAAATAAAGCTGTTTTTATGCTTTTGTCTAGTCCTCAATAGGGACTATGGTGAAAGTAGGAGATGGAATGGCCTTAAAGTGATTGCTCGAGGTAATGGGAATAGTTATTGCCTGCTTTGGTTTAAATAGATTAATCATTACAATTAGTTTGATGCTATGAATTCTTTTAAAAACAAACCCTGATTATGAGATTCAATGCAAGGATAATGGTAATTCTCGGTTTCTTTCTAAGTATTTGCCTGATTGTGGGTGTAGGAGCTGTTACTTACTTTAGTGTTACAAAATTATTGAAATCGGTAGAGTCTTTGTCTGTCCCCAATGAGAAATTAAGAAACCTTAATCAGCTTTTGGCAGATATTTATCAACTTGATAAATCCAGAAGTGTATTTGTAGAAGAAGACACTGCTCATAACTTTGATTATTATAACCAGATTCAAAATGAAATAAAAAAGCTGGAAGCAATTGTTACCGACTCTTCAGAATTGAAAAAGGTAAGAGGTATCAGCTACAGTGTCAATGAATTAATGGTGGTTTATAAAGGTCTGGAGGATGTGAAGAAGAGTCTCTACAATAGGAATTTCAGCAATGAAGCACTTTATAATATTGAAAGGAAAATAAAGCGAAAAGAAGAGTTAAGCAGATTACAGAATTTAGGAAAAATAAGAATTGGTATAGATCCTTCAGCTCGTAGGGATCAAGGCGCTTCCTCTGAAAAAACACCTGCCGGCAGAAGTAAAGACGTAGTTGCTGCAGGAACCTTGGCTGGAGACGGGAAGGAGGACATGGATAAAATCAGGGGTACTTTAAGACAGAATCTCAACCGTATAAATCCAGTGGATGACGATGTTCCGATAAGCTCAGACTCTATTATTTATACCGTTAGACAGATGGTGTCGGATATCAATAATGAAGAGCAATACCTTCGATCCAGACTCAGTGAACTGGAACAAGAGCTAAATGAAAAAAACAGAACCCTGATAATGAATATTCAGGGAATAGTCACCTCACTCCAAAACGAATCGCTATTAAAATCAAATGCAGAAAACGATTCTGCTTATGAATTAACCTATAAGCTCTCCATATTATTGGGCATTATAATAGCCGTTGGAGTGGTGGGTTCATCAGGTTTTATTTTTAGTATCGTAAGAGAAATAAAGAAATCAGAAGTTTATCAGGAGAAACTTGCCGAAGCTAAAAGGCGTTCTGATAACCTTGCAAAAACGAAACAGGACTTTTTGGCTAGCATGAGCCATGAAATCAGAAATCCACTCCATGTGATTCAAGGATACAATGAGGCACTGCTCAAGAGCAACTTGAAGGAAGAACAAACGGAGTATGTGAGAATGATCCAATTTGCTTCGGGTACTTTAATAGGAATAGTCAATGACATTCTTGATTTTTCTAAGCTTGAAGCTGGGAAAATTAAACTTGAAAAAAGGATTATAGATCCAGAATCATTTTTTAAAGACATTCATTCTTTTTTCAAACAGAAGGCATTGGACAATGGTCTTTCACTTGAATTTTCAGTCTTGCTTCCTAAAAACAAATTTTTGCTTGGAGATGACCTGAGGATTAATCAGATAATGAATAATTTATTGTCCAATGCAGTAAAGTTTACAGAGGAAGGGAAAGTTTCTGTGAAAGTGTCTGTAGATGAAATGAGCAACCTTTTGGTTGATGTGGAGGATACAGGTATGGGGATGGATGAAAAACTACAATCCAATCTTTTTAAAGAGTTTAACCAAGGCGACGGAACCATATCAAGAAAATATGGAGGTACCGGGCTAGGATTGGCTATTGTGAAAAAGCTTGTAGACCTTCAAGGAGGACAAATAGGTGTGGAGAGCACACCTGGAGTAGGGACAAAAGTATCCCTTTCAATTCCTACCACATTGCTGGATAAAAAGGAAGAAAGCCCTATGCTGACAACCGTGCCTGAAAGAATGGAAGGATTAAAAGTACTTCTTGTGGATGATGATGAAATGGGTTTAAAGTTTGCCACCCTATTGCTCAATTCTTTAGGGGCAGAGGTGATTTCTTATATAGGAGGGGTGGAATTTATGAAGGAATTTGAAGAGGATGATTTTGACCTGATTCTTTTGGATATTCAAATGCCTGAAGTGGATGGATATCAGGTATTTAATGAAATAAGGAGTAGGGAAAAATACAAAGAAGTACCCATACTGGCCATGACAGCCAATGTTTTTACCCAAGATAGGGAGAGTATGATGAAAGAAGGTTTCGATGGCTTGCTATTAAAACCTTTTAATGAGACCGATCTAGTAAAGAAGATCCTCGAGTTTGTCAAACCCGCTCAAGAAGAAGTATTGGATATTGAGCCGGCTAAGTTAAGCCCTTATGTTGAACCTACTGAAGGAAGTACTGATAGGGGAGATTATGACCTAGAGGACATAAGACGTTTCTGCATGGGAGATGAAACATTGTTTAAAGAGGTGATTGAAGGGTTTTATACCCAAACAGGTTTAGATTTAATTAGGATAAACAAAGCCTGTGACAAAAAGGATTACAAAAAAGTTCAAGCCATTGCTCACCAACTATCAAGTCGACTGGGGCAGTTGAAATTTAAATATAGAAACCTTGCAATAGCAATTGAAAATGACTTGAAAAGGGGCAATACCAGTAATGTTCAGGAAAAAGTATGGGAGTTGACAGAAAAAATCAACACTCTTTTGGAGGATCTGGCAACTCAGTTTGGATATGCTATGGCCGATTAGTCCAATCCATACTTTTCAAGTTTGTTGTAAAGAGTTTTTCGGTCCATGTTCAAAACTTTGGCCGTTTTGGACTTATTAAAGCGCATTTCTTCGAGCGTTTTAATTATAAGGGCTTTCTCTTGGTCTTCAAATGAACTTTTCAGGTCCTTAGCTGAATTGATGTCGATGGGCTGAAAGGGCTCAAAGTCCAGAAGTTCCGATGGGATTACCTTTGTTTGAATAAGGCCATCACCAGTTAGCAAAACCGCTCTTCTTATGATGTTTCTAAGTTCACGGAGATTCCCCGGCCAATGGTATTCTCTGAATATTTTTTCTACTTCAGAACTAAAGCCCTCGACATTCCTGTCTAGGTTTATATTGCTTTTTTCCATGAATAATTTAGAAAAAAACATCAGGTCTTCTAACCTTTCTCTTAAAGGTTGAGCACGAATACTGAATTCATTTAATCTGTGAAAAAGGTCTTCTCTAAATAAACCTTGCTTGGCCAAGTCTTGAAGATCTTCATTGGTAGCAGTGATGATTCGTACATCTACTGAAATGTCCTTATTGGCACCAATTTTTCTGATTTTCCGCTCTTGAATAGCTCTCAGAAGCTTGATTTGAATCTCGTAGCTTAAATTTCCTATTTCGTCCAGAAATATTGTTCCGCCATTGGCATTTTCGAAATGACCTGTTTTATGGTCTATGGCACCGGTAAAGGCACCTTTTACATGACCAAAGAGTTCACTGCCAGCAAGGTCTTTGGATAATGCGCCACAATCTACAGCAACAAAGGGCCCATTGGCTCTTTTTGACTTTTGATGAATTCGTTTAGAAATGTATTCTTTACCTGTACCGCTTTCGCCTAGTACTATAATACTTAGGTCAGTAGGGGCCACCAGTCCGATGTGTTCTTCGATTTGCAGGGCTTCTTTACTTTTCCCGATTTGGTAATCCAATTCGGAAAGCTTATCCCCTTTAGGAAGGGATTTACTAGCTTGTTGAGCAGGCCTTGGACTTTTTTCGTTTTTTAAAGCCTGCTGCACAGTAAGTAGAAGTTCGTCAGGGTGGATTGGTTTGGTAATGTATTCAAAAGCCCCCATTTTCATGGATTTTACGGCTGTTCTAATGTCTGAATAATTTGTAATCAAAATTACAGGCAATTCAGGACGATCATACAATACTTTATCCAAAACTTCCATACCTGTCCCATCAGGTAATCTGTAGTCTGTGATGATTAAATCAACTTGATGCTTTTCATAATAACTAAGTCCGTCAGCTACTTTTGCACTACTGATCACCTCGTATCCATTCTTCTCTAAAAACTTACTTATGATTTTAGAGTAGGTAAGGTCATCCTCAATTAAAAGAATTTTCGCCATATAAAATAATACCCATTAAAGTTTAAATATAAAGTAAAAGCACCGATTTCACAATCAGTGCTTTTTAGTAAACGTTGGCTTAGCTGTTAATTTTTTCAAAGTTGGGAGACTATTAGTCCGTTTTTGTCATATAGGACCATTATGTTGAAATAGTCTGTGTCCTTAAAACAAACGTCATAGAAGTCGTTATTATTTTTAGATATTCTTTTTACTGTTCTTATTTCCAGATTGTTAATAAGGCTGTCCGTTTGAATAACATGTTGAATACTCTTAGGTAAATCAGCAATAGAAATATTGACGGTGTCCGAAATGGAGCCTCTCGTATCATATACGGATGATTGGAACAGATAGTTGTCGTTATTAACTTCTAACATCTGTTGGCTGGTTCTCTGGGGTTTGGCCAGAGGGTTAATCATAATAAGGATAAATAGAATGATTACACCAAGCCCAATAATAATTTGACGTTTCATGATAGAATGGTTATAGGTCAAGAAAAGCATTAATTGTGCCAACCCTGATCAAGGAAGTTAAACTAAAGGGCACCTTCGGAAATATGGGTAAATAGTACCCATTTTGATGAGAAAAATGACTTTTGTAACATCAAAAAACTTTACTAACTTTGTTATGCTCAGCATATGGAATGCATTCATTATTGCATATTCTGGGTTTTAATTTTAATTATATTTAATCCTTCGCTTGCATTTCCCTGGGTGCGTGAACCCAGGGATTTATTTTAAATTTTTAGTACATATGGCCATCGACGCACAATCTCCCATTGGGATTTTTGACAGTGGAATAGGAGGGTTAACAGTAGCCAGGGAGGTGAAGAAATTACTACCAAATGAGCAAATTGTTTATTTCGGTGATACCGCTCATTTGCCTTATGGGGATAAAAGTACGGCAGCGATCCAGGCTTATTCGGTAAAAATTGCAGATGTCTTGATCAAAGAAAAATGCAAGCTGATTCTAATCGCTTGTAATTCTGCTTCTGCGGCTGCATTTGATCTAGTGAAAGCCTATGTGGCTTCCAAGGCGCTTGTTGTAAATGTGATTGACCCCGTAGTTAGTTTTCTAGGCAAGCACCATAATGGAGAAACGGTGGGATTGATAGGCACTAAGCAGACGGTGACTTCAGGAGTCTATTTGCAAAAAGTCAATAATTTAGGTGTAGGCATACAGATGAAATCCTTAGCCACTCCCTTACTAGCTCCCATGATTGAAGAGGGCTTTCACTTGCAAAATATTAGTAAGGACATTATTGCCTCTTATTTGGGACAGACAGAATTAAAAGAAATCCAGACTTTGGTGTTGGGTTGTACCCATTATCCTTTGATAAAAAATCAAATTCTAGAATTTTTTAATGGAAAGATTGAACTTATTGATGCTTCAGAAACGGTGGCCAGATCAGTGGCCGACCTACTAAAGTTTAATGGACTTTTGGCTGAGAAAAAAACCACCGAGAAAGATAAATTTTTAGTCTCTGATTACACGGTTTCTTTTGAAGAAACGACCAAGCTTTTCTTTGGTAAACAGATTAAACTTCAGAAATATCCTTTGTGGGAATAGGTTATTTTCGAAATTTATCTTTTTTAGTGATTTGTTCTTACTTTTAAGTTTGGTTGATTGGGGGAACTAATTCTTAAAAAAAGACGTAACTTTGGGACGTATTTTACTCCTTTAGAATGTTATGAGTGATAAGATCAAACACGAATGTGGGATTGCCATGATTCGGCTTAGAAAACCATTACAATATTATATTGATAAATATAATACGCCGTTTTATGCTGCCAACAGATTATATGTATTGATGCAAAAACAGATCAACCGAGGTCAAGATGGTGCTGGGTTGGCAAATATTAAAATCAATACCCCTCCAGGTACAAGATATATTAGCAGATATAGGTCAGTAGAATCTGAGGCTGTTACTAAGATTTTCCAAAAGATCAATAAAAAATATAAAAAGTCTAAGAAGTTAGGTACTGAAGAGGATTTGATGAATGCTGACTGGATAAAAGAGAACACTGCTTTTTCTGGTGAGGTCTGGCTTGGTCACCTTAGGTATGGCACGCATGGGCAAAACAGCATCGAAACTTGTCATCCATTTTTAAAACAGAACAATTGGCGGAGTAGGAACTTGGTGATGGCTGGCAATTTCAACATGACCAATGTGGAGGAATTGTTTGATATTCTGGTCAATTTAGGTCAACATCCAAAGGAGAAGACGGATACAGTAACCGTAATGGAGAAAATTGGCCACTTTCTCGACGAAGAAAACCAAAGAATTTTCGATAAGTATAAAGAGAATTTTTCAAACGAAGAAGTCACTGAAGTAATAGAGCAAGAGCTTGATGTAGCGAGGATTTTAAGAAGAAGTTGCAGAGATTTTGATGGAGGCTATGCAATGGCCGGATTAATTGGGAATGGGGCAGGCTTTGTTGTGAGAGATCCAATAGGCATACGACCAGCTTACTATTACGCAGATGATGAGATAGTAGTAGTGGCCTCTGAAAAACCACCTATTAAAACAGCATTCGATATTGATTACAAGCAAATAAAAGAGATTCAGCCCGGTAATGCTTTGATTTTTAACAAGGATGGCTCTTATGGGGAATACGAAATCATTCCTCCAAAGGAGAAAAAATCTTGTAGTTTTGAAAGAATTTATTTTTCCAGGGGTACTGACCCTGATATTTACAAGGAGAGAAAAAATCTCGGAAGGGCTTTGGTCCCTCAAATACTGAAGTCCATTGATTTTGACCTTAAGAACACCGTATTTTCTTATATCCCTAATACAGCTGAAACAGCTTATTATGGAATGATTGAGGGGTTGGAAGATTACTTAAGTGCCAAGCGTAAGGAAATTTTAATTGAAGGGAAACCTCATCTTGATGATTTAGAGGAGTTGCTTAATTTTAGGCCTCGAGTAGAGAAATTGGTTTCCAAAGATGTAAAATTAAGGACCTTTATCACCAATGATTCAGACAGAGATGTAATGGTGTCCAATGTTTATGATACCACCTATGAGGTGATTCGTTCAGGAGTAGACACCATAGTGCTTATTGATGACAGTATTGTAAGAGGTACTACCATTGAAAAAAGTGTGCTTACCACCTTAGATAAACTAAAACCTAAGCGTATAATTATTGTTTCTTCTGCTCCTCAGATTCGATTCCCGGATTGTTATGGGATAGATATGTCGCGGATGAAAGACTTTATAGCATTCAGAGCCGCTGTCTCTTTAATTAATGACAATGGAGGAATGGACAATCTTTTAGACAGAGTCTACAAGAAGTGCGTGGAGGAACCCACTGGTAAGGAGAACTTTGTAAAAGAGATTTATGAGCCTTTCACTGATCAGGAGATTTCTGATAAAATTGCTTCCATCGTCACCTCGGAAAGCATAGAGGCTGAAGTACACGTAATCTATCAGACTGTCCAAAATTTACATTTATCCTGCCCTGCACATACCGGAGATTGGTATTTTACGGGAGATTTTCCAACTGATGGAGGAATTCGTGTAGTAAAAAAAGCTTTTGTGAATTATATGGAAGGCAAAGAAACAAGAGCTTATTAACCAGAGAAAAGAATGATTGATGTTGCTTTATTAAAAGAAATTTGTGAATTGCCAGGGGCGCCAGGTTTCGAAAAAAAAATAAGAGATTTTATCGTAGATAAGGCCAAAGGGTTGGTAGATGAAATATCTGTAGACAATATCGGGAATGTAATTGCCATAAAAAGAGGGCTTAGAAATCCGGAAAATAAACGAGTGATGGTTGCCGCTCATATGGATGAAATAGGGTTTATTGTTACCCATATTGATGAAAATGGCTTTTTAAGGTTTCATACTTTAGGAGGATTTGATCCAAAGACCTTAACCGCCCAACGTGTCATTGTTCATGGCAAAAATAAAGATGTCATAGGAGTGATGGGAACCAAACCCATTCATGTGATGACAGCAGATGAAAAAAACAAGCTTCCTAAAATAGCTGATTATTTCATTGACTTGGGCATGGGAAAGGAAGAAGTTGAGAAGTGGATTCAGGTAGGTGATCCAATTACTCGTGAAAGGGAGTTGGTAGAAATGGGAGACTGCGTCAACTGTAAATCAATTGACAACAGAATTGCGGTTTTTATACTTCTAGAAACCTTAAAGGAATTAAAAACTCCTGCCTATGATGTATACGCCACCTTTACAGTGCAAGAAGAAGTAGGGATTAGAGGAGCCCAGGTCTCTGCACACCATATTGATCCTGATTTTGGAATAGCCCTGGATACTACCATTGCTTTTGATTTGCCGGGAGCAGCCGCTCATGAGAAAATCACAGAACTTGGGAAAGGTACTGCTATCAAAATTATGGATGCTTCTGCCATTTGTGATTACCGAATGGTGTCATTTATGAAAGCAACAGCCACTAAAAACAATATAGCATTTCAAACTGAAATATTAACTGCCGGAGGAACGGATACTGCTGGTGTACAAAGGATGGGTAAAAAAGGAGCTATTGCTGGTGCTATTTCCATACCGACCAGACATTTGCATCAAGTAATTGAGATGGCAAATAAGAAAGATGTGCAAGCAAGCATTCAACTTCTTAAAGCAAGTCTGGAAGAGATCGATAGTTTTGATTGGTCACACTGATATTTTTAACCCGGATTATGTAATAGGATTTCTCCGCCCTGACAATGGTCAGGGGTGAAGCCTGTCCCGTGTTTACGGGAAGTGTTGCAATCGCAAGAAAATAAGGCTGTTTGGATATTTTAGCATAGCACCGCTATGGTGAAATTGAAAACAGCAACGAAGTGGTTGATTTTGAAGCGATTTCATCACGTAATAGATTGTCTATTGCATATTTCGGGTTTGATCCAGAGGTTTTTCAATACTAAAAACACAAGGAAGTAAATTGGGGATATTGAAAGGTTTTTCCGATTCTTCTGAGAAGTGCTTGGAGCTAATTATACCTTATAAGGGTATGTTTAAATGAAAACCTAACCCTTATCATTTAGTTTTTTACTCTTTTTTTACTTGCTTTCTTTCCTAGGTATCTCCTTAAGTCATCATAGCCAAGATGTTCGTGATTGCTAATTGCAAAAGAATATTTGTCCGAAAAAACTAAAATAAGCTGTTTAAAAACTTTCTTATTTGCTAGGACTTCCTCTTCTTGCCAGGCCAAAAGGTCTTCCAGCTTGTATTTCTTTCGTTGACCTTTAAGTGGGAGCCAAATTTCAATTTTTTCATTCCCTGCAGCTAAAAATTTATAGCCAGCCATCATCTTTACCAAGATCAGCAATAACACAACGGTTATTATACTACAGCCGATTAAGTAGAAAAGAAAAGGGAATTCACGACTGTGGTTAAAATCATAAAGAAGATAACTTAAGCCCATAAATAATAACAGTACGATTATGCCCAAAGACAGGTAGGTACTTTTTTTAGGTTTACAACTAACCATTTCTCTTGTGTAATTGTTTCAGTTTATTCTTTGAAAATTGAATCAAATCCTCGAAAAAACGTTCAAAATAGGATTCAATTACTGCATGGTTTTCCTGAAGAAATTTTGGTGCTAATTCCATTTTGGAATCAAAGGTAGTGCGGTAAGCCATTCCGGTAAAAGAACGCTGAATGCCCGCCATGGTGCCATAGGCCATAAGCCAGTTTTCTTCCTTCATGTATTTAAATGGCAAAAGAAATTTGCTCGGAAGGATTGCTCGTTCAGATTCCAATAATTTATACACCGACTTTGTATAATCTTCCAATTTTACCGGACTGTATTGCTCCCAGTTTTTAGCTAAGAAGTAATCGAAATACATGTCTGTGATTACAGAAGAATACCTTGCAAATTTTGGTTTTAAAAGTTTTTGTGCTTCTTTAACCAAGGGATGTTTGTCTGTGTAGCTATCGATCTCCCTGTGTAGCATTATTCCGGTGATAATATCTCTTTCAAATTGCACGTTTAAATTGCCTCTAACAAAATCGCCGATAAAATTACCGACTAATACTTTGGGCTGATCAAAAGATAAATAAGCATGTGCTAAGAAATTCATGCGATTAAAGAAGGACTATTTAATTAATTTTAGGAATGATTTCCTTAATCTTGAGTATTCAAACAAGAAATAATAAATGACAAATATAACTGAAGAATTATTATATACTAAGAATCTTTTACAAATGGAATGGGTGGAAGATCTTGCCCAATTCAGAAGTTTGACTTTCAGGAAATCCATAAAGGACAAAATTCTAGCTGGAGTTTGTTGGTATCCAGTGCATTTGAATAAGGTAAAATGGGCATTTTCAGATCAACTGGTCATAGAGATTTCTGTAAATGAAACTACTTCTAATCATGGATTTCATTCTGGTAAATCCATAAGTTTATTTTCTAATGCCCAAGAAAATGACATCCAATCTACTTATTTAAATGGAGTAGTGAATAATGTGAAAGGTAATGTGATGACCTTAAGTTTGAATACGGAAACCTTGCCTGATTGGGTAAGTGAGGGCAGAATAGGCGTTAATTTGATGTTTGATGACACTTCATACAAAGTAATGATGAACACCATGGACACATTGGTGGCATCAGGAAACAACAGAATTGCTTATCTGAAAGAGGTGCTTTTAGGATATGAAAAACCAAAAATAGAAGAACAAGGAAATCAAAACAATCCTCTTTTGAATGAAGGGCAAAACAAAGCTTTGGAACTTATTAATAATGCAAAGGACCTGGCCATTGTTCATGGACCGCCAGGTACTGGCAAAACAACTACGCTTATCCAGGCAATTGTTCTGGCTACACAACAGTTTGATCAGGTTATGGTTTGTGCACCAAGTAATGCTGCGGTTGATTTATTGGTGGAGAGAATGGATGAGGCCGGGGTGGATGTTCTTAGATTAGGACACCCGGCAAGGGTAGACGAAAATATTATTCAGCGAACACTGGATGCACGTGTAATGGCCCACCCTTCTTATAAAGAATACAAAAAATTAAAAAAAGCTGCAGATGAATTCCGTCGCAAGGCCAATAAGTTTAAGCGGAGTTTTGGTCATGCAGAAAGGGAAGATCGTAAAAGAAATTATAATGAAGCAGGTCGTTGTCAGGCTGAAGCTAGGCAGCTTTATGATTACATGACCCAGTCAATCCTTTCTTCTTGTCAGGTAGTGGCATGTACTCTTGTGGGGGCAGCAACTAACCTACTCAAAGGAACGTTTTTTCAGGTTGTTTTCTTAGATGAAGCAGCTCAGGGCATGGAACCTGCTACCTGGATCCCGATTTTGAAAGCCCAAAAGGTTGTTTTGGCAGGGGATCACTTTCAACTACCTCCTACCATAAAATCCAGAGAAGCGGCCAAAGGACTGCAGAATACCCTGTTTGAGAAAGCCATTTCCAATCAACCCGAAGCGGCTCAGTTGCTGTCTCTGCAATACAGAATGGCTGAGGCAATTATGGGTTTTTCTAATTCCGCCTTTTATAATAATCAGCTACAAGCAGCGCCTAATACTAAAACTCATTATTTAATAGAGAATGAACCCTCAATGGCATTTATAGACACTGCCGGTAGTGGGTTTATGGAGTTTAAGGATAAGGAGACACTTAGTGTTAGCAATAAGGATGAAGCTAAGATGGCACTCGGCCTTTTAAAAGAACTTATTAAAAAAGTAGGCGCAAAAAACAGAGAGGGCCAACTTTGGAACGTAGGACTTATCGCTCCGTATAGTGCACAGGTTAGAATGTTAAAGGAGATGTTAGCCACAGAATCGGAATGGTTGTTTTTAAAACAAATGGAACAAAATTTGACTATTAGCACCGTAGATGGGTTTCAAGGGCAGGAGCGTGATATTATGCTTATAAGCCTCACTAGATCCAACCCACAAGGTGAAATCGGTTTTTTGGCAGATACCCGAAGAATGAACGTTGCCTTAACTAGAGCCAAAAGAAAATTAATTGTACTTGGAGACAGTGCCACCATAGGTAACAATGGTTTTTACCAGTCCTTTCTGGATTTTGTTCAAGAACAGGGGGCCTATCACAGTGTTTATGAATTTATGGAATAATTGTTCTCTGCTTACTTATCAGTTGTCAAGAAGTCCTTCATATAAGCAATGTTTATACAAGCTAGGACATCCCCAAAACTAGCAGCTGCATCCATGATTTCCAGCGGTATTTTTCTTCCATTTAATTTATTCAGCAAAACACCATATAGCGTATTTATAAAGACTTGAATTTCATGCTCAGGAATACCCTCTTTTGTATCAGCTATTAATTTCAACAAATGGGCTTGGGTTTTGCGATAAATGGCAATGTAATCAGGATCTTCTTTTAGTAGTTGCCAATGAATTTTAGCCAATTGACCTACTATTTCCTGTACATCATCCAGATGTCCCTTTTCTTTGATGCCTTGTTCCTCCATTTGATTGACCATGTTTGAAAGCCAGACTTGGGTTTCTTCCTTGTCCTTTTTGTCTATGTTCTTATGTCCTAAAACGTAGGCATTTACATCTTCCATTTCAAATTGATAGGCCCTTAAAAGGTCCTCCATTCTATACATGTACAATACATATTCTATTATATTCTCTTTTTTCTTTTTGTCAGCAATTGATTTCATAGTATTGTTTTTATAATTCTTGTTTTAGGGATTTAAGTTCTGATTCAAAAAAACTATCCCATCTTGCCTGCATTTCGGGTTTGTGCGGTTTGGTGGATTGGGCGTCATATTGTGAATCCAGTCGTTTCCAGTCTTTGAAATTTTCTCGGATAATATTGTTTAGTTGACTTCTGTGGTTCTTTTTTTCAAATTTAAATTTGTTTACAGCATTAAGTATTCTATGCCCTATAATTTGAGCGATTAAAAAATGCCCATTCTCATGATGAAGAACCCTTTTTTTTGTTTGCTCATCTTTTGTGTTAAAAAAATCATTTTTAACCTGACTTAGTTCTTTGTGAAGGTTGATCTTTACGGCAATGTCCAGAGTAACATACTCTTTGTTTTCGTTAATCTTCAAGATATCTATTACGCAGGTGCTTTGGGTTATGGCATTTATTGTTGACCTATTGCTTATAATGTCAACTTTTTTGAAATCATCCCAGACAAGACGTCGGTTAGGATGAATCAAGACAATGCCCTCAGTCTTAGTTGGGGTGTTAAGGCTAAGATCTGTTGCTGCAAACATCATTTTCCAACCAAAAAACAGAAGAAAGTAGAGTTTCATTTGAAGCATTATTTTCAGTTATTTTTGAATTTTAACCTTATCAAAGCGCCAGAAGTAGCTAGTCTGAATAATCCCAGCTGGCAAACTTCTAATTTATATGGGTAAAACATATTAAAACACTAACTATTTACTACTTTTGCACATAGTATGAACATGCAAAACACAAGAAATTTCTGTATAATTGCCCATATTGACCATGGCAAAAGTACACTAGCAGACCGACTTTTACAATTCACAAACACTGTGACGGAGCGGGAAATGCAAGACCAGCTATTGGATAGTATGGATTTAGAACGGGAGCGGGGGATTACGATTAAATCGCATGCCATCCAAATGAAGTTTCCCTATAAAGGAGAAGAGTATACGTTGAACCTTATAGATACCCCAGGTCATGTGGATTTTTCTTATGAGGTTTCTCGGTCTATAGCAGCCTGTGAGGGCGCACTTCTGATCGTTGATGCTTCTCAAGGAATAGAAGCTCAAACTATCTCAAACCTTTATCTGGCCATAGGTCATGATTTGGAAATCATTCCGGTTTTGAATAAAATCGACTTGCCAGGTGCACAACCTGAGGTTGTTGCCGAGGAGGTAATGGAAATGATAGGATGTTCCAGAGAGGATATTGTATTGGCATCAGGTAAAGAAGGTATTGGAATAGAAGACATTCTTAATGCTGTGGTAGAAAGGATTCCTGCTCCTAAAGGAGATGTAGATGCTCCTTTGCAAGCCATGATTTTTGATTCCGTATACAATCCATTCAGGGGAGTTGAAGTGTTGTTTCGAATATTCAATGGCACCATAAATAAAGGCGATAAGATCAAGTTTGTCAATACCGGCAGAGAATATGAAGCCGACGAAATTGGTATTCTGGGTTATCAGCAACAACCCCAAAAGCAATTACAAGCAGGTAATGTAGGGTATTTGATTTCAGGTATAAAAATTGCCAAAGAAGTAAAAGTAGGGGATACCATCACTCATGTGAAAAGACCATGTAGCGCAACCGTTCAGGGTTTTGAAAATGTGAAGCCTATGGTTTTCGCTGGTATTTATCCGGTTGAAACAACCGATTTCGAGGAGCTTAGGGCTTCTATGGAAAAGTTACAACTCAATGATGCCTCTTTAGTATGGGAACCTGAAACTTCAGCAGCCTTGGGTTTTGGATTTAGGTGTGGCTTTTTGGGAATGCTTCATATGGAGATCATTCAGGAGCGACTGGAAAGGGAATTTGACATGACGGTTATCACCACCGTTCCTTCTGTACAGTTTAGGGCATTAATGAATGATGACAGTTTCAAGTTGGTGAATGCGCCTTCTGATATGCCAGAACCTAATCTCTTCAAGCATATTGAAGAACCCTTTGTAAAAGCGGCCATTATTACTGCTGCTGATTATGTTGGGCCTGTGATTCAGCTCTGCATGGAGAAAAGAGGGCAAATAAAAAATCAGGTATACCTGACATCAGATAGGGTGGAATTGACCTTTGACATGCCTTTGGTAGAGATAGTGTTTGACTTTTTCGACAAGTTAAAAACGATTTCAAGAGGATATGCCTCCCTGGATTATGAATTGATTGGCTTCAAGCAATCTAACATGGTGCGACTTGATGTCATGCTTAATGGTGAACCCGTGGATGCACTTTCTGCCATTGTCCATAGAGACAAAGCATATGAATGGGGCAAGAGACTTTGTGAAAAATTAAAGGAATTGGTTCCAAGACAAATGTTTGAAATTGCCATACAAGCTGCAATAGGAACAAAAGTAATTGCCAGAGAAACGGTAAAAGCCTTGCGAAAGAATGTATTGGCAAAATGTTATGGTGGAGATATTTCTAGAAAAAGGAAGCTCCTTGACAAGCAGAAGAAAGGTAAGAAGCGAATGAGACAGGTGGGTAATGTTGAAGTACCTCAGGAAGCCTTTATGGCTGTGCTCAAGCTGGATTAAATTTCAGCACATTCTTTTTCAGCTAATTGAAAATATAAATCATTATAAAGGTAACCTTTAGTTATCTGATATTTTAGGCGATTTTGGATAAAAAAACACCTATGCAACAAAGAGAAGGATTGATAAGAATTGATGGTAAAAAAACCGCTGCGATCATTAAAGAGGAAATTGCAGAAGAAGTAGTTTTGCTAAAAAATAATGGTAAAAAAGCCCCACACCTGGCAGCGATTCTCGTTGGGAATGATGGAGCTAGCCAAACTTACGTAGGCGCAAAGGTCAAAGCTTGTGAGCAAGTAGGCTTTGGTTCTACTTTAGTTCGTTTGGATGATACAGTTTCAGAGGAAGACCTACTTAAAGAAGTAGAGAAAATAAATGACAATCCAGACATTGACGGATTGATTGTTCAATTGCCACTTCCCGGGCATATTTCAGTGGAGAAAGTTACCGCCAAGATTAAGCCTGAAAAAGATGTTGATGGGTTTACCCCTGCGAATGTAGGGCGCATGACCTTAGGTTGGCCGGCATATATAGCAGCAACACCATACGGTATTGTAGAGTTGTTGAAGCGCCATGAAATAGAGACTTCTGGAAAGCATTGCGTAGTAATAGGAAGAAGCCATATTGTAGGTTCACCCATGAGCATTTTAATGGCCCGAAATGCCTACCCAGGAAACTGTACAGTTACCATAACCCACAGTAGGACTAAAAATTTGAAAGAAATTGCCCAAAGTGCAGATATACTGATTGTAGCCATTGGTAGAGAAGGCTTCGTTACTGGAGACATGGTGAAAGAAGGCGCAGTAGTGATCGATGTGGGAATTCACCGCATACCTGATGCCAGCAAGAAAAGCGGTTTCCGTTTGGTTGGAGATGTTAACTTTGAAGAGGCTTCAAGCAAGGCTTCAGCTATCACGCCGGTACCTGGGGGAGTTGGTCCTATGACCATTGCTTCATTGTTGTACAACACACTTTTGGCAGCCAAAGGAGAAGTTTACCAATAGGTTCGCTTAAATTTATTTTAAACAAAGCGGTTCAATTACCCGCTTAACCAAAAATTATGCAAGATAAAAAAAATGCGCTTCTCAATGGTTTATCACTGCCATTGATGGAAGCTTTCTATACGATCCAAGGTGAAGGAATGTTTTCTGGACAACCTGCTTATTTTATTCGTTTGGGAGGATGTGATGTAGGTTGCGTTTGGTGTGATGTGAAAGATTCCTGGGAGGCCGAGAGATGGCCAATTGTTCCCATTTCGGAAATGGTAGCAGAAGCAGAATCTTACCCAGCACGCTTGGTTGTGATCACCGGAGGAGAGCCATTGATGCATAATCTTGGCCCTTTGACAAGTTTATTGAAAGACAAAGGTTTTCAGATAAATATGGAAACCTCAGGAGCTCATCCTTTTAGTGGGACGATCGATTGGACATGTCTGTCACCCAAAAAGTTTAAACAACCTTTACCGCAGGTCTATGAACATGCGAATGAATTGAAAGTAGTAGTTTTCAATAAAAGCGATTTTGATTTTGCACTTAAACATGCAAAATTGGTAAATGAAAAATGTCATCTTTTGCTTCAGCCTGAATGGTCAAAAGCAGAAATAATGACACCTTTGATTATAGATTTTGTGAAGGAAAACCCAGCTTGGCGGGTTTCACTTCAGACCCATAAATACATGGAAATACCTTAGAAACCATGCTAAAGAAACTCTTTATTGTCATATCGTTTGCAGGAATATGTTTTCAAGCAATGGGACAGGAGTTTTCTATAGTTGATAAGCGAGCCATTAGATTTTATGAGGAAGGAGACCAGTTTCTTAATAGAAAACAGCTTCCGGAAGCCCAAGAAAAGTTCAAAGCAGCCTACGAACGAAGCAGTGATTTTTTTGAAGCGTATTTGAAACATGCGCAGGTGCTGCTGAGTAGGGGTATGCCAGAAGAAGCATTAGCCGTTACGAAAAAGGGCCAATCAAGGCTTCCTCTTAAAAAGAATGATTTCTTTAAAGGGAAATTAGCATGGTTGGAAGGGGAAATCTATTTAAAGCAAGGAGCTTTCCAACAGGCCTTGGATATTTTTGAAGAAAATGAAGCCTATTTTGACGAATCCTTTTTGAAATCGGATGAATATGCAAACAAATTACAACAGTTAGAGATTATTGCTGAGGGAATCAAGAACCCTATTGATATAAGAAAAAAAAGGCTTCCAAGGCCTTTAAATCAATTTAGACTTCAATATTTCCCTGTACTTACGGCAGATGGTAAACGGCTGTTTTTTACAAAAAGAGATGGGATTACGGTCAAATACAACGAAGACATCTTTTTTTCTGATTTCGATGAAGGAGAATGGTCTGAGCCAGAGTCAATCTCTACTTTGATCAATTCATCCTATAATGAAGGTACTTGTACCATTTCTGCAGATGGAAATTTACTAATTTTCACTTCCTGTAATACACCTGGTTCCCATGGAAACTGTGATTTGTACATAACTGCCAGGATGAATGGAGAGTGGCAAAGCCCTACCAATATGGGTAATAAAGTCAATACGAGGTATTGGGAATCCCAGCCTTCGCTTTCTGCAGATGGGAGTTTATTGTTTTTTTCTTCCAATAGGCCAGAAGGAGAAGGTGGCATTGATCTTTGGGTGTCTGAAAGACTCGAGGATGGGACATGGTCAAAGGCAAAAAATCTAGGTTCCAGTATAAATACAAAAAAGGACGAGGTATCCCCATTTATATTTTTTAATAATACGATGTTGTTTTTTGCTTCCGATGGACATCCTGGCTTTGGAGCCAAGGATATTTTTAAAAGTGTAATTGAGGGCAATGGTTTTGGAAAACCAGTGAATATGGGCTTCCCTATCAATGATCAAAAAGACCAATTGGCATTGTTTATTACTGCCCAGAAAGATTTCGCTTACTATACGGAGAATAATTTTGAGCTTGGAAAAGTAGATAGCTCTTATTTGTATCGTTTTGATTTTCCTGAAGAAATTGATTTAGGACATGAATTGATTGTGACAAGTGGAATAGTGATTAATGAAGAAACCGGTGAAGCCGTTGAAGCGCTACTTTCATTGATTGACCTTGATAGGGATAGCACAATGTACAATTTCAAGTCTGACGGTAAAGATGGCACTTTTACGATGATTTATCCAGACAAAGAGAATTCAGGGCTTTATGTAGAAAAGCAAGGGTATATGCCTAAGATTTACAATGTAGATCGTGACAGTCTGAGGAATAAACAAGGTTTTCAGATTAATTTGGAACCCATAGCTAAGGGAAAACATTTTATTTTTGAAAATATATTTTTCGATTTTGATCAAACAGTTCTAAAGAAATCCTCTTTAAGCTCCCTAAAAAAGTTACATAAGTTTTTGCTGGATCATCCCACAGTCAAACTTTTGATTGTAGGCCATACTGACAATATTGGGAAGGACAGTTATAATTCAGAACTGAGTTTAAAGAGGGCAAAGGAAGTAAAAAAATTTTTGCTTGGGGAAGGAATTTATTCAGAAAGGCTAGAAATTGAGGGTAGAGGAGCAGCAGAGCCTTTGAGGTCGAATGATACGGAAGAAAATAGAGCATTTAATCGACGTATAGAGGTTTTTATATTGTAGAAGCACTTAAAAAACTGTGATATTTATTGAACACAACCTCGCTTACATCGTTATTATTCTACAGTCCTACTTCAATCATTGTTTATACTTCACCTAACTTATTGGAATAATCATGGAATTTGTATAAAATTGACTGATTGTTTATTTCAACATTATTATATGAGGAAAGCCATACTACTTGTAATAACCCTTCTTTCCGTGAATTTTTTGGTGCAGTCACAAACCAGAACTGTTCGTGGTAAGGTGACCACTTTCGAAGATGGCTTGCCTATCCCCGGTGCCACGGTGATGGTCAAAGGGTCTACTAGCGGAACTGTTTCAGACATTGAGGGGAATTATCAAATTCAGATAAAGGAAGATGAAAAAGTTCTTCTATTCCGCTTTGTGGGGCTGCAGCCCCAAGAGGTAGTAATAGGGAACAGGAGCAATATAGATGTAGCCTTGAATTCAGATATAACTTCCTTGGATGAGGTGGTGGTCACCTCCTATGGAGACCAAACGAGAAGAGAAGTAACTGGAGCAATCGCCTCAGTAAAAGGAGAGATTTTTCAGGATTTACCAATGCAATCTTTTGATAGGGCCATACAAGGTAGGATAGCCGGTGTGCAGGTTACTTCTGACTCAGGCCAGCCGGGAGGTACGCTAACTGTGCAGGTGAGAGGGGTAGGGTCTATAAATGCAGGAACTGAGCCCCTGTATATTGTGGACGGGGTTCAAATTGCATCAGGAGGGCTTTCGGGAGAGGGAAGTCAAAATGCACTGTCATCCATCAATCCGAGTGATATTGAATCCATTGAGGTATTTAAAGATGCTGCAGCTGCTGCCATTTATGGGGCCCAGGCAGCCAATGGAGTAGTTTTAATTACTACAAAAAAAGGAAAATCAGGAAAAACCAGGGTTCGGTTTTCAGCCCAGGAAGGAATCGTTCAGCCCATTGGGTTTTATGATGTTATGAATGCCTCAGAGCTTGCATCCATTAAGCGTCAAGCATATATAAATGCCGGACTCAACTTTAGAACAGTAGAGAGTATTTTTGGTAGCCCAAGTGATGCAGATTTACAAAATTCTGATTGGATAGATGCTTTATATAGGGATGGCAGGATGAGTGTATATGATATTTCTTTATCAGGAGGTGATGAACGAACACAGTTTTTTCTCTCAGGATCTCATACTTATCATCAAGGGCAAATCATCCAATCAGATTATTCGAGAAGTACAGGAAGAATGAACTTGTCGCACAAGGTAAATGAAAGGTTTACCATTGGAGCAAATTTTTCTCTTGCCAAACAGGTAACCAATGGGTCGATTGATAGAGGGAATTATGTCAATAGCCCCTTTGTGGCAGGTTATGCTGCAAGGCCTAATGTACCTATTTATAATGAGGATGGGACCTATGCGGAATACCCTTCCGAACATCTTTTTGGATACAATATTGTGCAGGGGGTCAATGAGGAACTTAAGCGAGCCACAAGTTACCAGTCAGTGTCTAACTTAAATATGAACTATAAAATATTGCCATGGCTAGGATTTACAGGGTTTGCCGGTTTGGACTTTTCGGACAATAGGGATGAAAACAACAGGCCTTCCACCATACCGGTATTTGCCAGTTATGGAGGGTCCTCTTATTTTGCAGACCGAAGAATTGTCAATTCGAATGCCAATGCGAATTTCAATGTCAATAAAAAGATTTTTGATGTACATACCATCAGTGGAATCCTAGGATATGAGTATAAAAAAGAAACCCAAGAAACCAATTCTGCAATAGGCCGTGGATTTCCCAATCCTGTCTTGAGGTATTTGCAGAATGCAGCAGTGCCTTTTGATGTGGGTGGGTTTTATACAGAATACATTAGATCAGGATTTTTTGGTCAGGCAAAATATGATTATGACGACAAATATAACTTTGATCTTACCATTAGAAGAGATGGTTCTTCCAGGTTTGGGAGTAATTCCAGATGGGGGACTTTTGGAGCGGTTTCTGCAGGTTGGAGGATTTCTTCTGAGCCTTTTATGAGGAATACCGATTGGGTGGATAACCTAAGGTTAAGAACTTCTTATGGTGTGACAGGCAATTCAAGTATTGGCAATTTTGAATCAAGAACCTTGCTTAGTACCGCAGGACAATACCTAGGTGGAGGAGCTTTAAGTTTTGTCCAATTGGGAAATGACTTGTTAACATGGGAAGAATCGGTCTCTACTAATATTGGAGTAGATGCTACCTTATTTAATGGAAGAATAATTGTAACCTTGGATGCTTGGAGAAAAGATTCTCGGAAGTTGCTTTTTGATACAAGATTGCCTTTGGATTCAGGCTTTGGTAGCATTACAAGAAATGCAGGAAAACTACGTAATCAAGGGATAGATTTTGATATACAGACCACTAATTTGTTAATTGGAAAATTTAGCTGGTCTACAAGGTTCAATACCTCCATATTTTCCAATGAATTATTAGAACTCTATGAAGGCCTCGATAGAGTGGGGAATGATTTGATTGTCGGAAAACCTATTGGTTTCCTGTATGGATATGAGTATGCAGGAGTAAACCCTGCCAATGGTTCTCCCATGTACTATGATGAAAATGGTGAATATACCTACCAAGTTACAGATGATGACATGAAGTACCTTGGCAGTACAATGCCATGGACCTATGGAGGGCTTTCCAATACTTTGAAATATGGGCCGGTGAGTCTGGAAGTATTTTTCCAATATCAATATGGTAATTTGGCTTTCAATCAAGATTTATACAACCTGGCACAAGCTGGTTCTATTGGACAGGATAATCAAACGAAGGATCAGTTGTATTTTTGGCGGGAACCGGGACAGATAACCAATGTGCCTATCCCTTATGAGGGAGGGCGTATACCCGGTCATTCAGGCTATCAACAGACCTCTACCAGACTTATTTCTGACGGTAGCTATATAAGACTCAAGCAAGTGACTTTAAATTATAATTTACCGAAAACTTTATTGAACAAAGTTAAAATTGAAGAACTAAATGTTTTTGTCCAGGGAATAAATTTATGGACACTTACAAAATACAATGGCCTGGATCCGGAGGTGAATTCACTGGGGACAACCTATGGAACTTATCCTAGCTCTAAACAAATGACGGCAGGTATCAACTTAACCTTTTGAAATTGAGATGATAGATAGGATGATAAATAAAATAGTTTATTCGGGTGTTGCATTTCTTTTGGTTGCCTGTACTGATTTGACTACCAACCCTAGGCAAAGTCTTACTCCGGAAGTTGCATTAAATGACGTATCCGGTTACCAGTCTGTTGCCAATTCCATGTACAATAGAGCTACCAGTTTCGGTTATTATGGACAGACAATGATGATCGCGCCTGAAATATTAGCGGACAATTTAAAAACAATAGCCAATACCGGAAGGTATCAAGGTGAAGAGGCCAACAGCGATCGGGAACATATTGATATTTGGGGGTTGGATGTCTTTGGAGGGATAAATGATGCCAACCTAATTATTGAGGGAATTGATGATGAAGAAGTCTCTGGAGAGGAAGATGAAAAATCTTTCATTAAAGGAGAAGCCTATTTTATGCGTGCACTTTTTTACTTTGACCTATGCAGGGTTTATGGTTACGAGCCGGGTAAAGAGGTAAATGGGTTCAATTTGGGGCCAATAATGAGATTAACCCCAACTTTAGTCGCCTCAGAAGCCAATGAGTACCTTTCAAGGTCTACGGTAGAAGAAGTTTACGAACAAATAGAAAGCGACCTTTTGGCGGCCATTCCTTTGGTGGGGTATGCACCAATCGGTTCTGATGGGGTGTATTATGCCAATACAGGTGCAGCATTAACCCTGCTCGCACGACTTTATTTATATTGGGGCAAAATGGCAGAAGCAGAGGAGGCTGCATCCTATGCGATGGAAATTATGGGCCTACTTACCAATGGTGAAGGTTTATTGGACGCTGACCAATACGTACAAGGTTTTTCTAGAGCTCCGCACCCCGAGTCCTTGTTTGAACTAGAGTTAAGAATTGTAGACTGGTCAGATGGAAATGGGGTCAATAATTCATTGAACTCCCTAGTTGCTGACAATGAACCTGCTGCACAATTTATCATTGGAGCATCAGATGATTTAATGGCAGCCTATGAAGAGGGAGATGTACGAAAAAACTGCTGGGCGGCCACCACTAGGGAGGGTGTCGAAGGAGATGTTTATGCAAGTAGGAAATGGACTGGTTATAAAGGAGATTTTTTAGAAAACCTTCCTATTTTAAGAGCCTCAGAGCTCTATTTAATTAGGGCAGAGGCAAGGTATGAAAGCAACCCTTCGGGAGCACGTGCAGATTTAAATGCACTGCGTTCCAGACGAGGGCTGGGGGCGATTGACAACCTTTTATCTGGTGAGGCATTGCTCAACCGCATTTTATTGGAAAGAAGGTTAGAGTTTGCACTTGAAGGACACCGTTGGTTTGATTTGAAAAGAAACGGCAAGAACATTAGCAAACCTGAAGGATTTCTGGATGTGCCTTATACAGATTACCGTATTTTGTCGAATATACCCTTGGATGAAATTACATTGAATGAAAAACTGGAACAAAACCCCGGCTACTAATGAAAAAACATAGACAGTATAAGGTGTTTGGTTGGGTGTTGTTCTTAAGTTTGATGGCAGGAAATATTTCTTGCATGGAAGACTCAGGCTTCAATATCCTATGGGAGGGAATGGAAGTGGAATTTGATGAGGCCTCTTTACCCAATAATACCATTCAGAAAATTGTCACCAAGTCTAGTGACAATCAAGTGGATCAAGAGAAAGTTCGCATTAACCTGGTGGGTGCTCAGGTCAATACCCCTATTGAAGTTGAATTGGGTGTGGATCCCCTTTCTACTGCAATCGAAGGTGTGCATTACAATATGGAGACAAATAAAGTTACCATACCTGCCAATAGTAGTTTTGTAGATGTTCCTATAGAAATTCTTACTGGAAATTTGGCAAGTGATGAATTGCCGGATCTTGTGTTGACCATAATTGATGCCGGAGAAACCAAAATCAGCACCAATTACCACCAATTGACTATTGAAATTAGACTTTCATGCCCTTCTGAACTTGCCGGAATTTATACTTCGGTTACAGTAGGTTCTTTCGGAACAGTAAATTATCAAGTAACCATTACAGAGTTAGAGCCATTTACCTATAGGATTTCAGACATTACGGGAGGTGTTTATTCTGAATTATACGGAGAGAATGACAATCCTGCAGTTTTTTCTGAATTGTGTGGTAAAATAACCATGACAGAACAAGCGGATAATGTTTTTGAAAGAGCAGTATTTACAGGCTCCGGTACGGTAAATGCCGATGGAATAATTAGGATTAGTTGGGAAAATGAGGTGGCCGAGCTGAGTGGCATTACCACCTTAACGCCTTCTGGAAATTGATTTTGATGGAATTTATATTTGAAATTCTTTGTAAGAAAAACAGGCAAAGGATAAGAGAAGAATAGAACAGACCTCTAGGGCAGAACAAATCGCTTTGCCCTAGGCTTGGCCATAAGAATTTACCTAGGTTTAGCCCGTTATTGTGCAAGCTTGAAGGATGGGAAAAAAATGATGAAATACTGTTTAAAACAGTAAAGGAATTGAGGTTTTGTAAAACCTTGTGACCGATAAAACAAAACAAATCGGATGAGAAAGAGTATCGTTTTAGTCATTTTTCTTTTGTTAATATGGGAGTCCTATGGACAAAATCCAGTATTCTCTGATGAGGGAATGCAAAAGGTTAGATCCGGTGTTTTTCAAAAATTACAGGAAAGTGTGGGCAAGCACAGTCTTACCAACGAAGAAAAGAGGCGCATTTCAACGAGCATGGGGATTCCACTTAGGATCAATTTGGCCAATAATCAATCCGCTACTTTCCAATACTTAGATGAGACCTCTCATCCGGTATATTTTACTACTTTAAATTTGAAAGCTGCCAAAGCCACTGAAACTGATGCATTACAAGAGGGAGGAAGCTTGAATTTGGGGCTCACCGGTCGTGACATGATCGTAGGTATTTATGATCAAACTCGACCTAAATCCAATCACAATGAGTTCGGGAATAGAGTAAGCCAATTGGATGGCTCCACTGAGGAAATAAGTAATCATGCGACCCACGTCACAGGGACCATTTTGGCTGCAGGAAACAATGCAAATGCCAAAGGCATGGCAACGGAGGCCACAGGTTGGGCATTCAATTGGGATGCTGATATATCTAAAATGACCCAAAACAGCTATGATCCTGAGCTTAATCCCGGCGGGCACTTGGTATCTAACCATTCATATGGAAACCTTATTGGTTGGTATAGAGACAGTAATCAGAATTGGAGTTGGGCCGGAAATGAGGGAGTAAGTAGTCAAGAAGATTATCGTTTCGGGTATTATTCTTCCAAATCAAGACAGATAGATGAGTTGACTTTTGCCAAGCCTTATTATACTATTGTTTGGGCTGCAGGAAATGACCGTTCAGATGTAGGAGATGGCTCCAAGCCCTCTGATGGGCCTGAGGATACCATAGGTCCTGAGGGAGTGGCCAAAAACAATATTACCGTGGGTGCCGTCAGTTTACTTCAGGACTATAGTGCCCCTTCTGATGTTTTTATGAGTAGTTTCTCTAGTTGGGGGCCAGTTGATGATGGGCGTATTAAACCTGACTTTGTGGGCATGGGAGTAAATGTTTTTAGTTCTGCTGTTTCTAACAATGGAAATGGTGACAGTTATGCCACCCTGAGTGGGACTTCTATGGCCTCCCCAAATGTTACGGGAACCTTGATGCTTTTACAGGAATTGTATCATCAGAGAAATTCTAGCAGATACATGCGTTCAGCCACCTTGAAGGCACTTGCCATTCACACTACAAAGGAAGCAGGGATTGATCCCGGGCCTGATTATATGTATGGTTGGGGTTTATTAGATGCCAAGGCTGCTGCCGATATTGTCATCAATGAAGATGGTAGCTCAAAAGTAATCAGAGAATTACAATTGGAAGACAAAGGGGATTATCAAATTGAATTTATTTCAAATGGCGTCGATCCGATTAAGGTTACCATCGCATGGACAGATCCAGCAGGCTCCCCTGCGCCAGTGCAGCTAAATCCCGGAAATCTAATGCTGGTAAATGACCTTGACATGAGAATTGTGGATGAAAGTGGAATGGTATATTACCCTTGGTCATTGAATCCCGCACAAGGCTCCGGAGCTGTGGCCACAAGAAATGGCGACAATTTTAGAGACAATATAGAACAGATTGTGATTGAAAATCCAAGCCCGCAGAAATACACCTTACAAGTTAATCACAAAGGTAACCTTGTCAATGGGCAACAAGACTTTAGTATGATTTTTTCTGCAGGTGTCACTGATGGACAAACCAGTACTTTGTATTGGATTGGAGGGAATGAGGATTGGGAAAATCCCGGAAATTGGTCCCTTGAGTCCAATGGGCAAAGTGCTGGAAGAATTCCTGATGCAGGGACAAGAGTGGTAATCGATTCTCCAAATCCCGGGCAAGCTATCCGGCTGAATGAAACGGCCAATGTGTTTAGCTTGAATGTTTTTGGTGAAGAGAATCTAGTTTTGGATTTAAACCAACAAAACTTGATCGTAAAAAATGGTTTTCGTTCTGGAAATCAAAACATGGAAATAAAAAATGGCACCCTACTTTTGGAAGGAGAGGTGCAAAAAGAAAGTATTCTTGATTTTGGACAGGTAAGTTTTACGGGGGTAGATATTCAGTTTAATAGTGGTCGTTGGCAAGTGTTATCCATGCCTCCTTTGGATAAATTTAGTATAAATGCCGCCGAAGTTGAAGTTCAAACCGACAGGATTATTATGGATGACTTTATCCTTTCATCCGAAGCTAAACTGAACGGAAAGCTGAATACCATAGTGTTTAATAATCAATTTATTATTGAAAAAAATGCAAGTGTAGGTAACAGTCTGGATTTGGTTTTTTCTGGGGCAAATGGGGTATACCAGGATCTACAGAAGCTTGAAGGGATTTCACTTACCAATAATGGAGGGAATTTAGCCATACAGGCATCTGGTATTTTTGAAACCATGAGTCTTTCTGGACAAACCAGTATTCTAGCTCAACAGCTTTCAGTTAAAAGCCTACTGTTGGGAGCGGATTCAGAATTGGTGTTAGCCGATGGAGGGACTGTAAATGTTTTAGAATTTATTGGCTATGAGAATGATCCTGGAGGATCAGCTATCATCAGGTCTGTTGGTAAGGCATTTATCAACCATAATGTTTATAATAAATACTGCTTTGAAGGCTTGAGCGTTGAAAATGTAGATCTTTTAGGTGATGCAGTAATTAACTTGGATGTACAATCTAAAGTGGTCAACGCTGCCAACTGGAGTAACATCAATTGCGAAGATGTAATTTTTGTGAATTTTGAGGCTCGGTTTAATTGCGCTGGGGGAATTACCGAATTCATTAACTTAAGTGAGGGTAATATTAATTCCTATAATTGGAATTTTGCAGGCCTTGGTTCTTCGGTCATTGAGAATCCAACCTATGTGTTCAATTTCTCAAGAACTTATATGGTTACCTTAGAGGCTTCCGGCCCCTCTGGAACCAAATCCTTTCAAAGAAATATATCTGTAGCATCAAATACACTAAGTCGTCCGAATATTGTCGTAAATGGATCCCAATTGAGCTCTCAATTGCCGGCTGCTAATTACCAATGGTATAGAAATGGTAGACCGATTGAAGGAGCCAACTCCAGGTCTTATATTGTAGATGATGGAGGTACTTATCAAGTGGCAGTCATAGATGAACAGTGCAATAGGATTTCTGATGTAGTTGTGGTTTCTGGTTCTGAAGACCTGACACCTCATAGCCGGGCAGGATATAGCATAGGGCCTAACCCTGTTTCAAATAAGCTTTCTCTCTTTATCAACAACGATTATAAAGGGGAAGTAAATGTGAGTTTGTATGATGTTCGAGGTAGCAATAAAGTGCTTGATTCTTTCATTAAAAATGAACAAAGTATTGAATACCTAATGGATTTTAATTTCCCCTCAGGGCTTTATTTGCTTCAAGTTCAAACAGGTGGTGAGTTACATTCCTTTAAAGTGTTGAAGGAATAATTTTTTACCATTCAGAAGGATCAGAATTGCGCTATCTCAAAAACAATTAAAGAAGCCCCTTCTTATGCTTTGGTGGTAGATATCAAAGAATAATAAAGGAGCTTTTTTTAGACTGTTAGCCTTATCACTGATTCCAATATTCTTGTAAATCTTTATCTACATTTGTCCACACCGTTTTGGAGAAGAAAGTATTAATGGATGCAGCCCAACCTGTGCCTTCTCCTTGTGTTGATACCACTACTTTTCCATCTATCAATTCTACTGTCCTCGTTACTTTACCTGGATGCAATAAATGGGATCTTTCTATTCCAAATTTATCCTTTTGATTTGCAAGGGTATAGTTGGTAACTGAATTTTCAAAATAGTTGATTTTTGAAATCACTGGGTTGAAAGGGGTTAAAATTTCTACCCATGTCAACTTGCAATCTTCCACAGGTGAAGTGTCGGCAGTAGGCGAAATAAAATTGGACTGTTTCAGCATGGTGTCGAATACCTCGTTGACACTACAATTGGGATCCACGCTCGGGTCACAGATTATTGTATTCAGCTCTTCGCCTTCTTTTGGGTAGATATGGTAATTTTCACTACCAGGGTCAAATGAATCCTGAATTTGGCCATTGTCACAGACCATTGCTCCTGGGGGATTTGGATTGTTGCCAGTAGGGCAGTTGACTTCAAAATACCATACTGTTCCCCCTTCAAGACAGCCTGATACATATATACTTATTTGTCGACTTATCTGTGGATTGTAAGGAATTGAAAAACTTCCTCCATAACTAACAAAACCATCATTTGGAGAAGCCTCATTGCAGGTTTTGAAAGGAGGGGCTTGTCCATCTTGCAACAAAACAGGGCTGGTACTAGCTACCCATTCTCCTCCATAACGAATATCCATTCTGTCTTTTTGATTGTACATATAATATGAAATATTTACGGTACCTGGGTAATCTCCCATGTCATAGGTTTTTACCGTTATTCCATCTTCACCAGTTACCCTAGGGAATGATTGACCACTTCCACACCTATTTTCAGAATCCACGATGGACACATTGATGGATTTTTTCTCGCTAATATTGTTGTTCTGATCATAGATACTATAGGAAACTACAAAATCTCCTTTTTGAATAAAATTAGGAATGCCGATGGCTACTGCAAAGCTGTTGTCAGAAGGATCGACTAACTCTACTGGGGCATCCCAGTGTTCCTGAGCACCTTCTACCTCTATATAGATTCCCTTCAATTGGTCATTCGAATCAAAGGCAAAAGGTAAAAATAGGAAGTTGTCATTCGTTATAAGTGCGGAGGAGATAGATACCGTAATCTTTATTTGATCAGGGTTAGAAGCTGAAGGCATATTCCCTGGTACAAGATCTCCATATATGATTAATTCTTTATTAAGTTCATTTGGTTGTGAGCTGGGGTCTATGGGCTGGTTGACCAATTTTCGGGTATCTGCCTCATTTTCTTCTTCAGGGGCACAGGACAGAATTGCCAGGCTCAATATTGCTAGGATTAGTATTGTTGATTGAAATTTCATGTCTTCGGGATTAAATTGGTTTCATCAGGTAACAGTAGGACTATTGCATATTGCCGGTTAAAAGCTGAGAAGGCCAAACCGCAATGAAACAACCACAGAAGTATCTGAAAGCTTACCATAGGTCGTATCAGCATAACTTCCACTTTTTAAAAGAGAAAGCATTATCTCCGTATTCTTTCTTAAGGAAATACCTGCAGAAGCGAAATAGCCAAAGTAGGCAGTGCTAACAATGTCGTCTAGGGTGTCCTCCATTTCCCTGGTATGTGGAGGGAACTCATCACTGGATTCTCCATTGATAACTACCCGTTGATTAATGGTAGATGTCACCTTTGAACTAATGGCCAATGCAGTACCCGCCTGGATGCCCACACCCAATGAAAAGAGCTTATTGGGCTTGAAATATACCGAAAGGGGGACTTCAATTGTCGTGACCTGATATTTTTCTGTGTATTCAGAAAATTGATCAAATTGATATTCTGGGTCCTTTTCCTCAGCATCTAGATTCATGGTATACCCTCTTCTTGTCAGGTTTACCCCTGTACCAAATGAGACTTTTTTATTCCACTTGTAATTAGCAAATAAACCCACAACTGGGCTCAATTGGTAGGGCAAGTCTCCCTTTATAAGAAAGTTATCCGAGCCGGTTTCTTCGAAAGTTGAGATCATGTTATCTAATCCTTTTTTAGCTTCGCCTCCAGAGAAGTTCATAGAGTAACCTAGATGTAAACCTATGGAAAGGGGGTTCTGAGTAGCATATGATAATGTATCCTGTGCTGAACTGGTAAATGTCAGGAGAAGGTAGGTTATCGTGCTGAGTATTATTGTTCTTTTATTACACATATTGATTTTTTTGAAGTGGTTTATAGCTGCATCAATCCTTACCAATCTCCGTTCTTGTAGGGGGAGTAATTTGTTAGGGAGTTGGTGTAATTTGGTTCTGAAATAAAGCAAATGCTTACATGGTGCCAGGGAGTTCTAAGATCCTTTAAACCTGAAAGCAAATGTGCTTTTCCATTTATTATTCTAGCTCATTGGTTCTTTGAACCCGGATTAAGTAATAGGATTCGTTATGAGTGGTGTAATCACAATAAAATCAGGCTATTTGGAGACTGAGTCATAGCACCGCTATGGTGAAGTCGAAAATAGCAACGAAGTGACTGATTTTAAAGTGATTCCATCACGTAATAGAAGGTCTATTGCATATTTCGGGTTGAATTATTGAACTTAGGCTTAGCCGATAGCTTGAGATTCTATCCGGTTTAATTTCTATGTCAGGAACGATTGTGAAGTTGGGAATAGCTTTACGGGGTAGGGAAAGTAGAAATTCGGATTGGAGGGTTTTGCATTTCATGGCTTAATAGGTTTAGGTCAGAACATTTATTATATTTTAATTTGTGTAGATTCAAATTCAGGTGGTTTAATGATTTTTAAATCAAATACCGTTTATATATGACTCTTTAGAAAATCTTTTTCGTAAACGTGGAAGTTGGAATCGTGAAAGTGTTATTTCAGTTCTTATAGCTTTTGGACAATTTTTCGGAAATAGGAGAGAGACATTTTTTTCGGGAAAGAACCTTTCTCAGCCCATTGTAGGGGAGCGGGATCTCCAAAGGTTGTCATCTTACTATCTTTCTTAGCCTTAATTCTTTTTGATTTAACCCGGATTATGTAATAGAATTCGTGATAGCCTGTCCCGTGTTTACGGGAAGTGTTGCAATCGCAAGAAAATCAGGCTGTTTGGAAATTTTAGCATAGCACCGCTATGGTGAAATTGAAAACAGCAACGAAGTGGCTGATTTTAAAGCGATTTCAGCACGTAATAGAATGTCTATTGCATATTACGGGTTTAAGGAAAAATAAAGGAGGAGCACTTGTTAGGTAAGGGATGGTATTGTTTGGGGCTGCTCAAGTTGAATACTATTGTAATAAAAGCTTGTGATCAACCTCTCAGGTCTATTTTAATAGTAGTTACTTTTTAGCGTTTCGGCGAGATTTTACCCAAAAGCCAAAAAATAAAATAGCTTGTTCGGATGTGATCATGCCACAAAGGACAGAAGAAATGGGTATACAAATAGCAAAGCAGTGAATTTTGTGTCTTTTTTATGTAACTTTGTAGCCTTAATTTAATAGAAAAAATGGTACACGTTTGTCGGAAGGAGCATTTTAATGCAGCCCATAAATTATGGAATCCGAAATGGTCTGAAGAAAAAAATAAAGCTGTGTTTGGACCATGTTCCAATGAAAATTGGCATGGGCATAACTTTGAACTGATTGTCACGATCAAAGGGAGGCCAGACGAAGATACGGGCTTTGTGGTGGATTTAAAGCAATTAAGTACCCTTATTCGAAATGAGGTTATTGATAAAGTGGACCATAAAAATCTCAATGTAGATGTCCCTTTCATGACAGGGAAAATGGCTAGTTGTGAAAATTTGGTCATGGAATTCTGGAAAATCCTGCAGCCTAAGGTTGATAAGATTGTAAAGGATGGAGGACTCTATAAATTGACTTTGTATGAAACACCAAGAAATTTTGTTGAATATTACGGAGAATAATTTCTTCTAACTTCTATAAACTACCTGCCATTGAAATACTACATTATTGCTGGAGAGAGATCAGGGGATTTGCATGCATCCAATCTTCTACTTGCTTTGAAAGACAAAGATGATAATGCTCAGTTTCGTGGAATGGGAGGGGAGTATATGGAGGATGCTGGCTGTACACTTTTTGCCCATTATAAAGAGATGGCCCTAATGGGGTTTGTGGAGGTATTGATGCACTTTAGGAGGGTGTTTAGGTATTTAAGCGCCGTCAAACAAGATATGGTTGCTTTTCAGCCAGATGCTTTGATTTTGGTGGATTTTGCAGGTTTCAATATGAAAATGGCCACTTTTGCTACTCAAAAAGGCATTAAAGTTCATTATTACATTTCTCCTAAATTCTGGGCCTGGAACCAAAATCGGGCTTATCGGTTAAAGAAAAACGTGGATAAGCTGTACACCATTCTTCCTTTTGAACCTGAATTCTTTAAGAAGTTTGACTGGGAGGTAGATTATGTGGGTAACCCATTATTAGACGAAATCAATAAATTTAAACCAGATAAGGATTTTTTGAGTCAGCACCAACTTGGAACCAGACCTTTGATTGCACTTCTTCCTGGAAGTAGGAAGCAGGAGGTTAATAAGATGTTACATACCATGATAGGTTTAAAAAGTAGCTTCGATAATGTAGATTGGGTAATAGCTGGTGTACGTAATCTATCTGCGGATGTTTATCAAATGGCCGAAGATGCAGGAATTCAGGTGGTGTACGATAAAACCTATGACATATTGTTACATGCAAAGGCGGCGGTGGTGACTTCTGGAACAGCCACGCTTGAAACAGCATTGTTTAATGTGCCTCAAGTAGTGGTATACAAGACAAGCCAGATATCTTATGCCATAGGCATGCAGTTAATCAAAGTTTCCTTTGCCTCGCTGGTTAACCTTATCGTTAACAGGGAAGTGGTGAAGGAATTGATTCAGGGGGAGTACCAATCCGAGTTCGTAGAGGAAGAACTTAGGGGGATTTTTGAAGAAGGTCCCAAGCGCACAAAAGTATTGGAGGGTTATGGAGAATTGCGAGGCCTTTTGAGCAATAAAAAAGCCTCGCAGGAAACTGCAAGGCTTATTTTTGATAGTTTATCTAATTAAGCTACTTGGAGCTTTTTGAATTTTGATTTCTCGAATTGAGTTCGAGCATATTCTTCATTTATAACTAGTGTATGTTTTCCTTCCTCAGAAGGGAATTCATACATGGCATCAGTGATGATGGCCTCACAAATAGATCTTAGCCCTCTGGCACCCAAATTGAATTCTACCGCTTTGTCCACGATAAAATCAATGCCTGACTCTTCAAACGTTAGGTCAACATTTTCCATTGCCAAGAGTTTGACGTATTGTCTTGTCAATGCATTCTTTGGTTCGGTAAGGATTAGTTTCAAAGAAGCTTTATCCAAAGGATCTAGGTGAGTCAGCACTGGCAATCTACCAATTAGTTCGGGAATAAGTCCAAATGCTTTTAAATCCTGAGCGGTAACATATTGCAATAGATTGGATCGGTCAATCTCATCCGCATTCGTCTTTTTACTGAAGCCCAAAGGCTGCGTATTTAACCTTCCTGCGATATGTCTTGCAATCCCATCAAATGCTCCCCCACAAATGAATAATATATTTTCTGTGTTTACAGAGATCATCTTTTGGTCGGGATGCTTTCTTCCTCCCTGAGGTGGAACATTCACTATGGTGCCTTCAAGCAATTTAAGCATGGCTTGTTGTACGCCCTCACCACTAACATCCCTAGTGATAGATGGATTGTCTGATTTTCTGGCTATTTTATCAAGTTCATCGATGTATACTATACCTCGTTCTGCAGCTTCCACATTATAATCAGCGGCTTGTAGCAATCGTGTAAGAATACTTTCTACATCTTCTCCCACATATCCTGCCTCAGTCAATACTGTAGCATCTGCAATGCAAAAGGGAACCTCCAGTGTTTTAGCTAAGGTTTTAGCCAGGTAAGTTTTTCCTGTTCCGGTGTCACCTACCATGATGATATTGGACTTTTCAATCCTTACATCATCCTCGTCCTGTTTTTGTCCTAGTCTTTTGTAATGATTGTATACAGCTACAGTTAAAACCTTTTTAGCCTCCTGTTGTCCGATTACATATTGATCCAAGTAGGCCGTAAGTTCTTTAGGTTTTTTTAATTTGAACTTAGGTTTTTTACCTTCCTTTTTCGTCTTGTCCTCTTCTCCCAGTATTTGGAAAGCTTGTTCTATACAAAAGTTACAGATATGCGCAGAAATACCGGATACCATAAGGTCTACGTCCTTCTTATTCCTTCCACAAAATGAACATGTTACTTGCGCCATTCAGATTTTATTTTACTTTTTTCGTCAATACTTCATCAATCAAGCCGTATTCTTTGGCTGCTGATGCTCTCATCCAATAATCTCTGTCAGAGTCGATTTCAATTTGCTCTATGCTTTTGCCACTGTGTTCGGCAAGTATTTCATAAAGCTCCTTTCTTAATTCCAGAATTTGTCTTACTGAAATTTCCATGTCCTTGGACTGACCTTGCATTCCTCCTGAAGGCTGATGTATCATGATCCTTGCGTGAGGCAAAGCAGCACGTTTTCCAGCGGCCCCACCTGCAAGCAATACAGCTCCCATAGAAGCAGCAAGTCCTGTACAGATTGTTCCTACTTCAGGGTTAATGTACTGCATGGTGTCATAGATCCCCAAACCTGCATATACAGAACCTCCTGGGCTGTTGACATACAATAAGATGTCCTTTTTGGCATCCACAGACTCCAAAAATAACAATTGAGCAGTGATGATATTGGCTATGTGGTCATCTACTCCTGTCCCTAGAAAAATAATTCTATCCATTATTAATCTGGAAAAGACATCAATTTCCCGGAAATTAGTAGGACGTTCTTCAATGACTGCACGTGTCATATTTTCCACAGAATGGATATATTGGTCAAAGGTATTGCCACTAATGCCCTGGCCTTTGACTGCGAATTTTCTGAATTCCTCTTTATTCATTTCTACTTTTCTCTTTGTTAATGTTACAAAAATAAAAAAAGCCCTTAGATAAGGACTTTTTATTAACAAAAAATTTTTAGAATTAGTTTTCGAGTAGTTCTTTAAACTTTTCTACTCCGATCTTTTCTTCTTTTAAATCGATCTTGCTTTTGACAAAATCAAGGACCTTTTCATTTTGAACCGAAGTCATCATTTGCATATAGTTTTTACCTTCATTCCCCTGAAGGTAATTTTGCAAAAACATATCCATATTGTCCTCAAGTTGTGCGCCCATTCCGGATGAGGCCAACTGCTCACGAATCATTTCTTTTGTCTTTTCAATGACATCTTCGTGCTCAGCTTTTATATCGTTGTCTTTTGATATTTTATTAGAAATCAAAGACCATGTCAATTGCTTGGCATAAGCAGGGAATTCTTTCTCCACATCCTCATTGCTTACCTTGCCATCATTGGCACGGATCAACCATTCTTTCAGGAATGCTTCAGGAAGGTCAAGTTTATGGTTAGAAATAAGGCCATCTTTGATCTGTTCTTCATTGAACACCTTAATTTCTTTTTGATAGTTTTCACTTAAGATGGTTTTTACCTTCTCAAGAAATTCTTCTTCAGTTGAAACCTGATCAGGACCAAAAACTTTATCGAATAGTTCTTGATCTAATTGTGCTTCCTCAGTTCTATTGATGTTTTGAACAGTGAAAGTAAATTCACCTTTAAGGTTTTCAGCAGCTTCCTTGCTAATATTTAATGCTTCAGCAATATCTCCTTTAATTGCTTTAGAAGGGTCGAAAGAAATAGTGTCTTCTTTTTTAACTCCCAAGAATTTTTTAACTGTTCTGCCATCCAAGCTACTTAAAGGGATAGATAGGTTTTCTTCATAAGAACCATCAACCGCTTTAAGATCTCCGTAAAGAAAATCATTTTCTTCACTTACCTCAGGATTGGTCATTTTACCGTATTGCTTCTTGATGTTTTCAATAGCTTCATTTACTTCCTTATCAGAAAGTGCTATTTCATACACCTTAGCATCTATTTTTTGGTCAAGGTTAAGGTCAATATTTTCTACAAAACCAATTTTGTAACCAAATTCGAAATCTTTTTGCTTTTTCCAGTCAATGTTCTGACTGTCTTCTTCAGAGGGTATAGGATCACCCAATACTTCAAAATCCTGTTCTTTTAAAAAATCATTTAAGGATTTGGACAAAATGGTATTTATTTCTTCTACCAATACTGATGTGCCATAAAGGTTTTTAACCATTGTAAAAGGAGCCTTACCAGGTCTGAATCCTTTGATATTGGCTTTTTTAGCGTAGTCTTTTATTTTGGCATCAACAGTTTGTTGATAATCTGCTTCCCCAAGTTTAATCTTTACTGAGGCTTCATTGGCAGCATGTTTGTCTAATGTAATTTCCAAGGGATCTGAATTTAATGTTTACCTATAACAAAAACCCTCCATCCTGATTTACCAAAAGGCAGTTATCAAGATCGAGGGATTTAATGGGTGTGCGGATGGAGGGACTCGAACCCCCATGCCTCGCGGCGCTAGATCCTAAGTCTAGTGCGTCTACCAATTTCGCCACATCCGCAAATAAATAAATAAATTGTCTACTAATATTACCTTATGTAATAAACGGGAAAATAATTTCCATCATCCCTGTCTATCTTTACATTCAAGTCTACTTGAAGGCTTGTTTTTAATGTGGTGCAAAGGTAATAATCAATTTTAAAGTTTCAATACTTTTGCCAAAAAAAAATTAAAATTTTACTTAAGATTTTGATTCCGTAGTCTGGAAATATTTTATAACTTGTATCGTATGATCAAAGTTGATATAGAAGAAGAGCGAAAAGAAATTCTCAAACGTTACAGGAAACTTTTGAGATTGGCTAAGCCATTGCTTAAATCGGGCGATGCCAAGTTGATCAAAAAAGCTTTCAATGTAGCTAGTGAAGCCCATAAAGAAATGAGGCGCAAATCTGGAGAACCATATATCTATCACCCATTGGAGGTTGCTCTAATTTGTGTTGAAGAAATAGGTCTGGGTACGACCAGTATTGTTGCTGCCCTGCTTCATGATGTTGTAGAGGATACAGACATGGAGTTGGAAGATATAGAAAGGGAATTTGGTGTGAAGGTTGCCCAAATTATAGATGGGCTTACCAAAATTGCTGGTGTTTTCGATTATGGCTCTTCACAACAGGCAGAGAACTTTAGAAAGATGCTTCTTACGCTTTCTGACGATGTACGAGTGATCCTTATCAAATTAGCTGACCGGCTAAACAATATGCGTACACTTGATTCAATGCCTCGCCACAAGCAATTGAAGATCGGTTCTGAAACCAAATACCTGTATGCACCATTGGCTCATCGCCTGGGCTTGTATTCTATTAAGTCCGAACTCGAGGATCTGCATCTTAAGTTTATGGACAAAGAAGCTTATGATTTTATTACAAAAAAGATCAGTGATACCAGAGTTTCTCGAAATAAGTTTATAAAAACCTTTATAACACCCATAGAGAAAGAGTTGGAAGAGCAAGGCTTTAAATTTGTAATTAAAGGGAGGCCCAAGTCTGTTTACTCCATTTACAATAAAATGAAGTCCCAAAACATCCCCTTTGAGGAGGTGTTTGATTTGTTTGCCATCAGAATAATCATCGATACAACTTATGAAAATGAAAAAGCGGCTTGTTGGCAGGTGTATTCCATAGTTACAGACTTTTACAGACCAAATCCAAACAGACTCAGAGATTGGATTAGTACTCCTAGGGCAAACGGATACGAATCATTGCATACCACTGCCATGAGCCAAACAGGACAATGGGTGGAAGTTCAAATCCGAACTCAGCGAATGGATGACATAGCCGAAAGGGGGTATGCAGCTCATTGGAAGTACAAGGAGAAGGAAAACGCCCCTGAAAAAGCAGCTGGAAGCCTTGATGAATGGATTACTCAGGTGCGGACCTTGTTGGAGAACAATGATGGTTCTGCTATTGAGTTTATGGATGATTTCAGAGGGAACTTATTTCATGATGAAGTTTTCGTATTTACCCCAAAGGGAGACCTGAAAGTGTTGCCATTTGGTGCTACTGCTCTGGATTTTGCCTTTGAAATACATACTGAAGTTGGAGCCAAATGTATAGGGGCCAAGGTAAACCAAAAACTGGTTTCAATTGGTCACAAACTAAAAAATGGGGATCAGGTTGAAATTCTAACTTCCAATAAACAAAGACCCAATGAAGATTGGCTAAAATCTGTCGTTACTTCTAGAGCCAAATCCAAAATAAAAGACGCCCTTAAGGAAGAAAAAAAGGGCTTTATGATGGATGGAAAGGAAATTGTTCAAAGAAAGCTGAAACAAATGAAGCTTGACTTTTCCTCAGAGATAGTGGAACAGTTAAGGGCCTTTTTTGAAACAAAAACCACTTCAGAGTTTTATTATAAAGTCGGCAAAGGTATTATAGATGCTACTTCAATAAAAAGTTTTAAAGATTTTAAGCAGCAGAAGAAATCTAAAAAAGGACCTCAATTAAATTTTACAGACGAAAAATCGTTCACCAAGGAGATTAAAAACTTAAAGGGGCCAGAGCATGATCAGTTATTGATCGGCGAAGACATGGATGTAGTGGATTATGTATTGGCAAAATGCTGTAATCCTATCCCTGGAGACGCGGTTTTTGGTTTTGTTACGGTCAATGAAGGGATTAAAATCCATAGGACAGCTTGTCCCAATGCCCTTGAACTTATGTCCAATCATGGGAACAGAGTGATCAAGGCCCGATGGACCAGCCAACAGCAAATTGCATTTTTGGCAGGTTTGAAGATTATTGGGACAGATAGGGTAGGCTTGATAAGTGATCTTACCAAGGTTATCTCTAACGAATTAAAGGTGAATATGCGCTCTATTACAGTTGATTCCGATAGGGGGATTTTTGAGGGAAGTATAAAATTGTATGTAGATAGTACCAACCATCTTGAGAAACTAATCGACAATTTATCAAAGGTTCAAGGCGTTCTTAAAGTGTCTCGGTTTGATTAGCAGAGTTAAATCATCCATTTTTAAATAAGAACAGTATATTTGTAAAAAAAATGAAAGTATGGCTTCAACTGAAAGTCTTTACGAAAAGGTAAAGAAAATATTCACCGCCTATTTGGAGAATAAAAAACTTAGGAAGACACCGGAGAGGTATGCGATTTTAGAGGAGATTTATAGCAGAGGCGGGCATTTCGATGTAGAAGGGCTATACATTAGTATGAAAAACAAAAACTACCGGGTGAGTAGGGCTACTGTTTACAATACCCTCGATTTGTTGGTAGAATGCGACCTTGTAACCAAACATCAATTCGGTAAGAACCTTGCGCAATATGAAAAGTCTTACGGGTATAAGCAACATGACCACCTAATTTGCACCGAATGCCATCAAGTTAAGGAGTTTTGCGATCCCCGTATCCAAAATATTCAAAACACCGTTGGGGAAATTCTAAATTTCAATATCATCCATCATTCACTTTTGCTCTATGGCAATTGTACTGATGATAATTGTGAGTATAAAACTAACCCACCTGCGGAAAAAATTAAAAATAAATTATAATCCATGAAAGCAGAATTTCATTCGAAAATAGAAAACAATTCTTTGCTACTAAAGATCAAAGGAGATTTGATCGGTGATGACTCAGGCCCTCGATTGGTTGGCCTGGTTTCTGATGGCTTGCAGGATGGAGTGAAAAATTGTATTATTGATCTAAGTGAGGTCAGGTACATTAGTTCAAGCGGAATTGGCGTTTTGATAACAGTACTTACAAAAATGAGAAATGCCGGAGGAGAAGTTTACCTTGCATCACCGTCAGAACATGTCAAAAAGCTACTAATTATCACAAAACTCAATAATATTTTTAACGTTTTTGACACTTTAGAAGAGGTGTTGAAACAATTTAAATAAACTTTAAGCTTTATTTGTAGAATAAAATTTAGCTTGGAAGTTGTAAATTTTTATAAACATGACAATCTTCACGTCGAATTTTGACAGAAGGCTGTAATACTTATTTAAAAATAAAATGAAAATGGACGTTCTTTTAGGTCTCCAATGGGGTGACGAAGGCAAGGGAAAAGTAGTGGACTATCTAGCGCCAAACTATGAAATGGTAGCCAGATTTCAAGGGGGCCCTAATGCTGGTCATACCTTAGAGTTTGATGGGATCAAACATGTTTTGCACCAAATCCCGAGTGGGATCTTTAGGGAGAACATCCAAAATATAATTGGCAATGGTGTAGTCCTTGACCCAGTTGTATTGAGGAAAGAAATCAAAAACTTGGAAAAGTTTAATATTGATTTCAGTAAAAATATGGCAATTTCAAAGAAAGCCACCATCATATTGCCTACCCATAAATTATTGGATGCGGCTTATGAGAAATCCAAAGGAGATAAAAAGATTGGCTCCACCTTAAAAGGAATCGGACCTACTTACCAGGATAAAATTGGAAGGGTTGCTTTAAGAGTAGGGGACATGTTGTCTCCTGACTTTAAGGAGAAATACCATGATTTGGTACAGCGCCATAAAACAATACTAGATTATTATGATTTCGGTTTACAGGACCTGCCAACTTTGGAGGCAGATTTCTTTGAAGCGGTGACCTTTTTCAAATCCCTAAGACTTATCGAAACGGAATTTGAAGTGAATGCTGCCATTAAATCTGGAAAAAAGGTGCTTGCTGAAGGTGCGCAAGGTTCTCTTTTGGATATAGATTTCGGTAGTTATCCGTTTGTTACAAGTAGTAGTACTATGGCCGCTGGTGCCTGTACTGGACTGGGTGTACCTCCTTCCTCCATTGGAGAAGTGTTCGGGATATTCAAAGCTTATTGTACACGAGTAGGCAGTGGACCTTTCCCAACCGAGCTTTTTGATGAGGACGGAGAGCAAATGCGTAAAGATGGTAACGAATTCGGTTCTACTACAGGTAGGGCTAGAAGATGTGGATGGATAGATCTTCCAGCTCTTAAATACTCTATCATGGTCAATGGAGTTACCCAGCTCTTCATGATGAAAGGAGATGTGCTGAATGGATTTGAAAACATTAAAATCTGTACTGAGTACAAATTGGGAGATGGAAACACTTCTGACCAACAGTATCTCAATGGGACTACAGAGGGAATTCAACCCGTTTATGAAACAATGAAAGGTTGGAATTGCAGTTTGGAAGGGATCACTAAATATGAAGATTTTCCTGAAGAACTTAAAGCTTACGTTACTTTCCTTGAAAAAGAACTTCAGGTACCTATCAAAATGGTGTCTGTAGGACCGGATAGAAAGCAAACAATTCTAAAATAATAGTTTAATTTTCAAAAAAAAATATTTCGAGGCTTCTTCCTAATTATCAGGAAGAAGCCTTTTTTATTTATTTTTTAATTGAGTATCTTAACTCCCTAATCCTTGATGGAAATCTAGAGAAGAGTCCTTATAACCGGGATTAATATTTAGGGTGGCTGCCCAGAGCTGTAATCAAAAAAGAATTAAGTTGTTTGAAGAGTTGGTCCATCTTCATTTTGATTTGCATTGAATCTTCAGGGTTGACCGATGATGAATTTATCAATACCTAAGATAGCCTAGCTATTGCTGTTTCAGGATTCAATTGTAAGACTGGTGTCGCGAGAAAAGCAAACCCGGCTTTTACAATTGGTTTTTACCAACATTAAAGGAGAAGTGATTCCTCCTCGAATTTTAAGGTTTATTGCCTATTTTGGCTTAAAGTTTTTACTAGCAATAGGAGAATAAGGACATGGAAGAAGTGCTTATGTATATAAACAAGAGTAGTGTTGGCTATAGGACTTTGTTCTTTTTCTGTAAAAGGGGGTTGTTGTCAACTGTTTTCAAGGTTCTTGTTTGTTTTTTAATCTTCCTAACTTTCCCTCAAGACTTATTTTCGCAGCAAGGATTTCCCTATTGTGAATCCTTCCAACAAGCTATTGAGAGGAAAGAGACCGTTTTAGGTGGTCATGCTAAAATTAGCGATGGTGTTCTTAGGCTTACAGATGCAGTAGGTGATCAGAGTGGTTATGTTTATATTGACATTCCTTTCTCTTCTAGTTTTGGCGTTAAAGCATCTTTTGAATATTTTAGTTATGGAGGGACCGGAGCAGATGGATTGACCGTTTTTCTTTTCGATGGTTCTACTACTTCTTTTTCTCCAGGTGCGTTTGGAGGTTCTTTGGGCTATGCAATGAATGCAAAGGTTGGAGGTTTGACCAATGCTTATATGGGGGTAGGGTTTGACAGCTTTGGTAATTTCGGGAATAACTCCGAGGGTAAAACTGGAGGGTTTCCGCAAGAAGAAAGCAAGCTGCATCCCAATGCCATAGTGATAAGGGGACCAGGGAAAGGTTTCAATGGTTACCATTATATCACTGGTGTGAAGACCAATGAAGGTGGTGCATATGGTTTACCGGAAGACCAACGGTTTCCAATTAGCTCTGGTGGGCCAAATACAAGGAGGGTGACAGACCCTGATAAAAATGGTTACCGTAAAGTGATCATTAAGCTTCGACCAAAGAATGGAGGAACAGGTTTTTATTTGGATGTAGAAATGATTTTCACGAGTTCAGATGGCAATCCAAGGCAAATTACACTTATAGACAATAAAGATTATCCCTACCCCTCTCCTAAAACTTTAAAAATAGGTTTTGCAGCATCTACAGGAGGAGAAACCAATATACACGAAATCAGAAACTTATTGGTGGAAGTGGCAGATGAAGATAACTTGAAAAAACCGACAACCAGCGTTGTTGAAGGATTTTTGGTTTGTGAAGGGCAGGAGAACCATCTTGAAATACCTAAAGAGCAATACAATTTACCTAATCAAGATTCAAGAATAAGCTGCATGAGATTTTATGAGTCACTTGAGCAAATTGAGGAGATGGAAAAGGATCCTTGTCTTTCAGGGACTTGTAGCGATGATGAAACAAGGCTTGCTTTGAAGGAGGGAGTTTTCCGATATTCAGGAGATGGTTCGAAGTTTTCATTTATCCCCAATCCGGGTTTTGCAGGTGAAGAGGTGCAGGCCTATTTTACCATTACGGATAATTATGGTAAATCATCTGAAGGAAGTCCCGTTGTGCTCAAGGTTTTGGATAAACCGGAACCAATAAGTATTATGATCAATGACCTTCCAATTGTTAATATGGATGCCTGTCCAGGAGAATCTGTAAATTTAAGTGTTCATTCTCTCGAGGAGATCCAACAATACGAATGGTACAAAGACGGTGAACGATTGCAAAACTTTTCTGAATCGTCAATAACGGTTTACAGCCCGGGAGTTTACCATGCTAGTGTCATTACTCGTGAGGGCTGCCCATTGGTTTCTGAAAGTATTGGAATTGCCTATCCTTCATTTCCTGATTTGGTAGTGCCAAACAGCCTGTTTGGTTGTCATCCGGAGATATTTCCCGATCCAAGGGAATACATAACAGATTACGACGCTGAGTTTTATGACTATCAATTCGAAGATGAGTCAGGTTCCTTGTTTCTCAATGAGGAAGTACTTGACTTGACAGATGATGGCTTATACCTAATTAGGGTTAAACCTAAATCTCTGGAATGCTGGTCTGAACCACTTACTTTTAGGCTAAGGTTGCCTGAGGAGGCATTGGAAGCAATGGCGGATTATGTGCTAAATGCTACGGGGAATAAGGAGGAGGCTGAGGATGGCATTCTTTCTACGGATCAAATTAGGTTCATAGATCATTCCAAAGGAAACCCACAGAAATGGAATTGGGACTTTGGGGATGGTAATACTAGTTCACAAAGATCACCTGTACATGTATATAATGAAAAAGGGGAATTCATTGTATCCTTAACCGTTGAGACTGGGCCCGATTGCGCAGCAACTTACCAACTACCTATTTCTATTCGAAGAACTTATAGGGTCATGTTTCCGACGGGCTTTACACCTTCACGTGAAGAAGATAATTTTTTCATGCCCAAAATGAAAGGGATAGCAGCAATGGATCTTAAAATATTCAATACTTGGGGGGAGTTTGTGTTTCAAACTACGGCTATCAATGGCCCTGGATGGGATGGAACCATCAATGGAAAACCACTTCCTCCGGGTACTTATGTATATAGAGGTGATTTTGAAACCAACAAAGGAGAGTTGGTTACCAGGTCAGGTAAGTTTCTTTTAATAAGATAATGAGGAAAATAATAATTTTGATTGTTTCTTTTTTTAGTATAGCGGCAGAATTGGTTCAGGCCCAAGACATGCAGTTTTCTCAATTTTATGCGGCGCCTATATTCTTGAATCCGGCGTTTACTGGAAGTACGGAATGGACCAGGGTAGGTGTCAATTACAGAAACCAATGGCCAGGTTTGGATCGAAGCTTTAATTCTTTTTCTGCTTATTTTGATCATTTCATAGACCATAAGAACAGTGGGGTAGGTGTCATCGCCAATGGTGTTCGTGATTCTTTTTCTCAAATACAGAACATGGAAATTGGTTTGACCTATGCTTACCGCATCAAACTGGGGGAGGAAAGTTATCTTCACTCGGGAGTTCAGGCCAGTTTTGTTCATAGGAATGTAAATGTCGAAAGCATCATACTAGGTACGCAAATAGACATTGATAGAGGGGTAGTGGTAGGGAATGGTGTCAATTGGGTAGAAGATGTGAGTCAGAGGAGTCATGAAGACATTAATACAGGATTGTATTATTATGACAAGAAGTTCTGGCTAGGTGTGTCTGCCCATCATTTGACACGTCCCCATATTTCATTCCTTCAATTGGAGGATCAGAGGCTACCTATACGTTATTCTATTCATGGTGGAGTCACCTTTGATTTATTTAGCAATAATATTGGAGATGTTATTAACAATACCTTACAAGAGCGAACCCTATCTCTTGCTTTTAATTATAAGAGACAGGGTTTGTTTGATCAATTAGATGTGGGCGCAGAGTTTTTCTATGCACCTCTTATATTGGGTGTATGGTATAGGGGATTGCCTACTAAGCGTAGTTTACCGAATAATGAAGCCATTGTCGCATTAATGGGGTTTTCATTGCCGAATGATTTGC